>NZ_JBSVXS010000013.1:0-92710 GCF_054070155.1 Pseudomonas sp. SDT291_1_S447 | reverse complement strand
ACAATTGAAATGCATTCCCCTGTGGGAGCGAGCTTGCTCGCGAAGAGGCCCGAACAGTCGATACAAATCCTGATTGATCGACCAAAGCAATCACCACATCGGAACAAGCGATTGGACGCATTTTTAACGCCCCCGTAGCCTGAACACTCTTCAGCGCCTCGGGACTTTCAAGATGCTCTGCCAGGTCGAAACCCTCACAGAATCCACCACCGAACCCAACGCCCCCGCCCCGCAACCGGCGCAAGTGGCGTTTCGCGAATACCTGCCCGCCGCCGCCATCTCCCACGCCGCGCTGGCCTCGGAAATCGCCCTCGCCATCACCTACAACGGCCTGAGCCAAGCGGTGATGATGGTCTCGCCCGGTAACCTCGAAGACTTCATCCGTGGCTTCAGCCTGAGCAACGCGATCATCGACAGCGTCGACGAGATCTACGATATCCGCCTGACGCATTTCGATCAGGCCTGTCAGGCCGATGTGCAGATTTCCAGCCGCGCGTTCTGGGCCTTGAAGGATCATCGTCGGCAAATGACGGGCACCAGCGGTTGCGGCATCTGTGGCGTTGAAGCACTGGAGCAGGCGCTGCCGCAACTGCAGATCCTGCAACCTTCACCGCTACCGCCGGCCGAGCATTTCGACGGCATCCGCCAACGCATCGAAGCCGCACAACAACTGGCGCGCAGCAGCGGTGCTCTGCACGCCGCGCTGTATTTCGACGTCGACGGTGAAGCGCTGCTGTGCCGCGAAGACATCGGCCGCCACAACGCCCTCGACAAGCTGATCGGCGCGATGCAGATCGACGCCATCGATGCTGCTGAAGGCTTCGTCGTGGTCACCAGCCGTTGCAGCCTCGAACTGATTCACAAAGCCGTGCGCGCACGCCTCGGCACCCTCGTCAGTCTGTCCGCGCCTACCGCGTTGACCGTGCGTTGGGCGCTCAAGCATCGACTCAATCTGATCCACGTGCCACATCGCAACGCCCCACGAATTTACAGCCCGCTCCAGGAGTTTTCCGCATGAGCCACACCCTCACCCACCTTGACGATCAGGGCCGCGCCAACATGGTCGACGTCAGCGACAAAGCTGCGACCCGCCGCGAAGCCAGCGCGCAAGCCTGGGTGCAGATGCGCCCGGAAACACTGCAAATGATCCAGGCCAACGGTCACCCGAAAGGTGATGTCTTCGCGGTGGCGCGGATCGCCGGGATTCAAGCGGCCAAGCGCACTCACGAACTGATCCCGCTGTGCCATGCGCTGTTGCTCAGTTCGATTCACGTCGAACTCAAGGCCTGCGAACCTGACCGGGTGCAGATCACCAGCACCTGTCGCCTCACCGGCCAGACCGGCGTCGAACTCGAAGCGTTGACTGCCGCCAGCGTCGCCGCGCTGACCATTTACGACATGTGCAAAGCGGTGGACCGGGCGATGGTGATTGGCGACATCCGCCTGCTCAGCAAACAGGGCGGACGCTCCGGCCACTTTCAATGGGAGGACGCGCAATGATCCTGATCAACTACTTCGCCAGCTACCGTGACCGGCTCAATCTCGGTGGTGAAAAAATCCCGCTGACTGAGGCTTTGGGCAGTGTTGAAGATGTCCGGCAGATGCTGATGCAGCGCGGTGAGTTGTGGCGCGAAGTACTCGGTGCCAGCAACCTGATGTGCGCGGTGAATCAGGAGCTGTGTCAGCCGAGTCAGGTGATTGAAGATTTCGATGAGATCGCTTTTTTCCCGCCAGTGACCGGGGGGTGATCGATGGCTATTCGAGTCCAGCACAAGAGCTTCGACGTCGGCCAGTTGACGGCTGATCTGCACGCGCGCAATCCACGGGTGGGCGCGGTGGTGAATTTCATTGGTTATGTGCGTGATCTGAATATTGGCCAGAGTGTGCATGAACTGTTTCTTGAGCACTATCCGGGCATGACCGAAAAAGCCCTCGAGCAGATCGCGGAAGAAGCCCGTGAGCGCTGGCCGCTGTTGGGGGTGGAGATTGTGCATCGGGTCGGTGCGTTATCGGTGTGCGAGCCAATCGTGTTTGTCGGGGTCAGCAGCAAGCATCGGCACATGGCGTTCGAGGCCTGCGCGTTCATCATGGACGTGCTCAAGACCCGCGCGCCGTTCTGGAAGCGCGAGACTACGCCTGAGGGTGCTCGCTGGGTCGAGGGCCGTGAGAGCGATCGGGATGCGGCGTTGCGCTGGAGCCTGGCGCATGCCTGAAGAGCAAAAGCCCCTCACCCTAGCCCTCTCCCCGAGGGAGAGGGGACTGATTGGGGGATATTGCAGAAGTACGCCGACGTGAAGGAGTTGTGGTGAATCCATAATCGATAAGGTCTTTCAGGTCGACGGATGACGCCAGACACCTCCGTCGGCCCCTTCGGGTGACCATCAAATCCATAATCGACTCGATCATTCAGGTCGATGGATAACGCCAGACACCGCGGTCGGCTCCCTCTCCCTCTGGGAGAGGGCTGGGGTGAGGGTTGAAAGTCTGATTAGATAGCCACTCCGCCAGGACCCAACTCCGGAGTCTCGCTTGAGCACAGCGCCGAACAACCTGCCCCGCCCCGATCCCGTCACCCTGCGCCAGGCCTGGCGTTTTTGGCTGAAACTCGGCTGCATCGGTTTCGGCGGGCCGGCCGGGCAGATCGCGATCATGCATCAAGAACTGGTCGAGCGTCGGCGCTGGATCTCCGAAAAACGTTTCCTGCACGCACTCAACTACTGCATGTTGCTGCCCGGCCCCGAGGCTCAGCAACTGGCGACTTACATCGGTTGGCTACTGCATCGCACTTGGGGCGGTGTCATCGCCGGTGCGCTGTTTGTGCTGCCGTCGTTGTTCATTCTGATTGGCTTGTCGTGGCTGTACGTCGCTTTCGGTGATGTACCTGCGGTGGCCGGGGTGTTTTACGGGATCAAACCGGCGATCACCGCGATTGTGCTGCACGCCGCGCATCGCATCGGCTCGCGTGCATTGAAGAATGCCTGGCTGTGGACGATTGCCGGGGCGTCGTTCGTGGCGATTTTCGCCTTCAACGTGCCCTTCCCTTTGATTGTCCTCGGGGCCGCGCTGATCGGCTACCTGGGTGGACGATTCGCACCGCAGCGGTTTAGCAACACGGGGGCGCGCAACAGCGAGAAATCCTTCGGCCCGGCGTTGATCGACGACGATACGCCGGCGCCGGAACACGCCCGTTTCAGCCTGCCGAAGCTGCTGCGCCTGGGGTTGATCGGCGCAGTGCTCTGGTGCTTACCGATGGCGTTGTTGACAGCATTGTTCGGCTGGGACGGCACGTTCACGCAAATGGCCTGGTTCTTCACCAAAGCCGCCCTGCTCACCTTTGGCGGCGCCTACGCGGTGCTGCCTTACGTCTATCAGGGCGCCGTCGGGCATTACGGCTGGTTGACGCCGACGCAGATGATCGACGGCCTCGCCCTCGGCGAAACCACCCCGGGCCCGCTGATCATGGTGGTGGCGTTTGTCGGTTTCGTCGGTGCCTACGTGCAACCGGCGTTCGGCCCCGAACATGCCTTTGCTGCCGGCGCACTGGCAGCAACCCTGGTGACCTGGTTCACCTTCCTGCCCTCGTTTCTGTTCATCCTCGCCGGCGGGCCATTGGTGGAATCGACGCACAACGAACTGAAGTTCACCGCACCGCTGACGGCAATCACCGCTGCCGTGGTCGGGGTGATTGTGAATCTGGCGTGTTTTTTCGCCTATCACGTGTTGTGGCCAAACGGTTTTGCCGGGGCGCTGGATCTGTTTTCGCTGATGTTGGCGGTTGCGGCGGCGCTGGCGCTGTTCGTTTTCAAGCGCGGCGTGATCAGTGTGTTGATCGTTTGCGCCCTCGCCGGGCTGGGCTTTCACCTGATGCGCTGAACCCTGGCCTGCGAATCTCCCGTTTACACGCCCGCGAATTCCCCCTTACTATCCGGGCACACCGGTCGGCGGGTCAGCCCGCCACCGACGTTTTCCGCCAACGGAAACACGCGTTATGAGTACGTCACCACAACAACGAAAATCGTTGAACGTCTCTACCCTGCGCGCCCTCTCCCACAGGGGCGGCGTATGAATCGTATCGTCAATCTCCCCATGGCCCTGCGCCGTTCCAAGCTGCGTCACTCCGCACGCCCGCCGGATATCGCCCGGTCTGTCTGATCGCGTCCGTTAAAGAACCGCGACAGCCCCCTGCTTCTTGATATTCCTGCCAGGACAGCCACGCCTATTGCTGCGTCGTGTCCGGCCCGAATCTGCGCGCCTGTGCGGCGCCATCGTGAGTGATTGATTATGAAATTCGCAGCCATCGAAGACGCACGCCTGTTCCTTGAACAGAACCCCGATATCGACATGATCGAACTGTTCATCCTCGACGCCAACGGCGTGCCACGCGGCAAGCTGTTGCACCGCGAAGAACTGCTCGCTGTATACGAAAGCGGCCGGCCGCTACCGAGCACTATTCTCGGTCTGACCGTACAGGGTGAAGACGTCGAAAACTCCGGTCTGGTCTGGGACGTCGGCGATATCGACTGCCGCGCCTATCCGCTTGAGGGCAGTCTGGTGCGCCTGCCGTGGCGGCAGATTCCGACCGCCGCCGTGCAGGTCAGCATGCACCCGACCGAGGGCATGCCCGCCAGCATCGCTGACCCTCGGCACTTGCTGATCAAGATCATCGACGGCCTCAAAGCCGAGGGTTATCACCCGGTGATGGCGTGTGAGCTGGAGTTCTATCTGCTCGACGCCAAACGCGATCACAACGGCCGCCCACAACCGGCGCTGGACGCTGACGGTGGTCGACCGCGACACACTCAGGTGTACGGTTTGCGTGAGCTGGAACAGATCGAACCGTTCCTCGCCGACCTCTACGGCGCCTGCAAACTGCACGGCATTCCGGCGCGCACAGCGATTTCCGAATACGCGCCGGGTCAGGTGGAAATTACCCTTGAACACGGCGATGCGCTGGAGGCGATGGACCAAGCCGTGCGTTACAAACGTCTGGTCAAAGCCATCGCCCATAAGCACGGCATGCAGGCGACCTTCATGGCCAAGCCGTTCGATGATCTGGCCGGCACCGGCATGCACATGCATGTGAGTCTGGCCGATGGCGCGGGACACAATCTGTTCGCCTCCGAAGACCCGGCCGGTACTCCACTGCTGCGCACGGCGATTGGCGGCATGCTCGCCTCGCTACTCGATTCGTTGCTGCTGTTCTGCCCTAACGCCAACTCCTACCGGCGTTTCCAGGCCAATAGCTACGCCCCATTGGCGCCAACCTGGGGCGTCGACAACCGCACCGTGAGCCTGCGTGTTCCGGGCGGCCCGGCCAACACTCGGCACATCGAACACCGCATCTGCGGCGCCGATGCCAACCCGTATCTGGCGGCGGCGGCGATCCTTGCCGGGATTCATCGTGGCATTCGTGAAGACCTCGACCCGGGGGCACCGGTTGAGGGCAATGGGTATGCGCAGGCGAAGGAGTTACTGCCGACGGATTGGCTGACCTCGCTGCAGGCGCTGGAGAATTCGGTGTGGGCACGGGATGCCTTGGGGCAGGAATTTCTCGGGGTGTATCTGGCGGTGAAACGTGCCGAATATCGGCAGTTCATGGCCGAGGTGGGTGAGCAGGATTGGCGGTGGTATCTCACCGAAGCCTGAAGACTCACCACTACCCCCTGTAGGAGTGAGCCTGCTCGCGATGAGGCCATGTCAGTCAAATCATCTGTGAATGACACACCGCTATCGCGAGCAGGCTCACTCCTACAGTGACCGCGTACAACCTAAGAATTTGTGTGGACACTGACATGACCGAACGCTGCAATTCCTACTACACCGCCACCCTCAACCAGGACACCGACTACCCGACCCTGCAAGGCCGGCACAAGGTCGACGTGGTAATCATCGGTGGTGGTTTCACCGGCGTCGCCACCGCTGTCGAACTCGCCGAAAAAGGCCTGAGAGTCGCCATCGTCGAAAGCCACAAGATCGGCTGGGGCGCCACCGGGCGCAATGGCGGACAAGTCACCGGCAGCCTCTCCGGCGACGGCGCGATGCGCAAACAGATGCGCGCGAAACTCGGCGACGACGTCGATGATTTCATCTGGCACCTGCGCTGGCGCGGGCACGAAATCATCCAGCAACGCGTCGAGAAATACGGCATTCAGTGCGACCTCAAACACGGTCACTTGCACGCGGCGTACAAGCCCAGCCACATGAGCGACTTGCGCAAGGATTACGAAGAAGCCGTACGGCGCGGATTAGGTGATGAAGTCAGCCTGCTCGACCGCAGTCAGGTGCGTGATCTGCTGCAGAGCGACCTCTACCACGGCGCAATCAAGAACACCCGCAACATGCATCTGCATCCGCTCAACCTGTGCATCGGTGAAGCGCGGGCGGCGGAAAGTCTCGGTGCGTTGATCTTCGAGAACAGCGAAGTACTGGAGATCATTCACGGCGCTACGCCCGGTGTGCGCACGGCTCACGGGCAGATCGACGCTAATCAAGTAATGCTCGCCGGCGACGTCTATCACAAACTCGAACCGGGGCAGCTCAAGGGCAAGATTTTCCCGGCCATGGGCGGGATCGTCACCACCGCGCCGCTGGGCGATCTGGCAAAACAGATCAACCCCGAAGACCTTGCGGTGTATGACTGCCGTTTCGTCCTCGACTACTACCGCCTCACCGCCGACGGCCGCCTGTTGTTCGGTGGTGGCGCCAACTACAGCGGCAAGGATTCACGGGACATCGCCGCCGAACTGCGCCCGTGCATTGAGCAGACCTTCCCGGCGCTCAAAGGTGTGCAGATCGATTACCAGTGGAGCTGCGCGATGGGCATCGTCATCAACCGCATTCCGCAACTGGGCAAGCTCTCGGACAACGTCTGGTACTGCCAGGGCTATTCGGGGCACGGCATCGCGACGACGCACATCATGGGCGAAATCATGAGTCGGGCGATCACCGGGCAACTGGAGCAGTTCGATACGTTTGCCCAGTGCCAGCACATTCGCGTGCCGATGGGGGACTTGCTCGGTAACCCGTTGTTGGCTGCCGGGATGTGGTACTACCAGATGCTTGAAAAATTGCGGTGATTGCACTGGCCCTATCGCTGGCAAGCCAGCTCCCACAGGTTTTAGTGGTGTACAGGGATTTCGTGTACGCCACGGAAACTGTGGGAGCTGGCTTGCCAGCGATGAGGCCATCAGCCCCACCACAAAACCTCAATCCGCCAACTGCTCCACCACAATCCCCAACCGCCGATAATCCTCGACACTCCCCGACGCCACATGCCGCTCGGTAATCAGCGTATGCAGGCGTGTACACGGCGCCACCACAAACGGCTCCACCGCTCCCAACTTGTCCGCCGAAGTCACCGCAATCACCCGCGCCGCGCCATCAAGCATCGCCTGCTTTACCGGCACTTCATCGAAATGCAGCGAGGTGATCCCCACCTCCGGATGAATCGCACAGACCCCGGTAATCGCTAGATCCGCCCTGATCCCTGCGAGCAAACGCAGCGCCTCATGCCCACCCGCCGCCATCGTTCGCGGGTTCAGCTGGCCGCCAGCGAGAATCACTTTCACTGCCTTGAATTCGGACAAGGCAATCGCCGTCATCGGCGAAGCGGTCACCGCGGTGATGCTGATATCGGCACGCAACGAGCGCGCCACTTGTAGCGTGGTCGAGCCGGAATCGAACAGCACAATCTGCCCGTCCTCAATCTCCTGCGCCGCTCTTTGCGCCAAACGGATCTTGATCTCATCCGTCTCGTCCAGCCGCGTGAAGTAATCCTTTCCGGAATCCTTCGGACGCGGCAACGCCCCGCCGTGCACGCGCTGCACCAGCCCGGCATTGTCCAGTTCGGACAGGTCACGGCGGATCGTGTCCTCGGACACCGCGAAGTGTTGGCTCAACTCGGACGCCATGACTTTGCCGTCGCGTTCGAGCAGTAAAAGGATTTTCTGCCGGCGCAGAGATGGCAGTTCAGCCGCTGAATGATCGTGCATGGTTGTGCCTGTTTGTGCTTGTAGTTGCAGGTTTCGCGAGACTAACCAAAGCCTCGGGCAAAAACAAATCGGCAGGTATCGATTGTTTCGATCTTTGGAATCAATAAGGCGAATTTTTTCTTTGCTTTCAACCTGTTCAGAATGACCCCACTCTAAAAGGCTCAGGATGAACACCCCATGAATCTCAATTTTGCATTTGCGTGCATGATCGTCGTGTCGTTTGCGATTGCCTTGGGCCACGCCTGACAACGTCTCAGACCGACGCCAGCAAATGCTCACGCAGCCATTTGTGCGCCGGATCGCGGTGCGAGCGTTCGCCCCAGAACATCGCCATTTCGTAACCGGGCACCTCCAGCGGTGCGTCGACCACTTGCAATGCCGGGTTGCCACGCACCAGTCGTGACGGCAGCATCGCCACCAGATCGGTGCTGGCCAACACCGACATCGCCATCAGAAAGTGCGGCACCGACAGCACCACTTTGCGCATCAGCCCGACATCGGCCAACGCCCGGTCAGTCACCCCGAAAAAGCCCCCGCCCTCACGCGACACCATGACGTGCTCCAGCGCGCAGAACTGTTTGCGTGTGGGTGCAGACTTCAGCCCCGGATGGCCGATTCGACCTGCCAGTACATAACGCTCGGTAAACAACGGTCGTCGGTGCAACTCCGGCGGCGCGTCTTCGCTAATATGCAGCGCCAGATCGAACACGCCCTGCTCAGCCTGTTTGACCAAATGCGCCGGGGTCAGATCGATCACCGCCAGCCGCGTGCCCGGCGCCTCTTCGCGCAAACCGCGCAGGGCCGGCAGCACCACCGTCGACTCGCCGTAATCCGTCGCGGCGATTTTCCAGGTGTGCGTGGCCTGCGCCGGGTCGAACGCACTGGCCGGCGCCACCGCCCGCTCCAACGCTTCCAGTGCCTCGCGCAACGGCTCACGCAACTCATCGGCGCGCGCCGTCGGGCGCATGCCGCGCGGCCCGGGCAACAGCAGCGGATCGCCGAAGATGTCGCGCAGCTTGGCCAAATGCACACTCACCGAAGGCTGCGACAGATTCAACCGTTGGGCCGCGCGGGTGACGTTGTGCTCCGACAGCAACACATCGAGGGTCAACAGCAGATTGATATCCAGCCGTCTTAAATTATTCATGGCTATACCAGACATATCAGACATTCATTTCCAATATACCGGTTGAACGCCGATCCTGCTGTCACTCAGCCAACGGAGTTTCAACATGAACGTCTTACTCGTCTACGCACACCCGGAACCAACATCCCTCAACGGCGCGCTGCGCGACTTTACCGTCCAGCGCCTGCAAGCCGCCGGCCACAACGTACAGGTCTCGGATCTCTATGCGATGAACTGGAAAGCCACCCTTGACGCCGATGATGCCCCGCAACGCGATGCGACGAAGCCGTTTCACGCCTCCCTCGACTCGAAGGTCGCCTACGCCGAAGGCACTCAATCCGCCGACATCGCTGGCGAACAGGAAAAACTGCTGTGGGCTGATGCACTGATCCTGCAGTTTCCACTCTGGTGGTTCACCATGCCGGCGATTCTCAAAGGCTGGGTCGATCGCGTGTATGCCTACGGCTTTGCCTACGGCGTCGGCGAGCACTCCGACAGCCGCTGGGGCGAGCGTTATGGCGAAGGCAAAATGAAAGGCAAACGGGCGATGTTGATGGTCACCACCGGTGGCTGGGAGTCGCATTACGCCCCGCGCGGGATCAACGGGCCAATCGATGATCTGCTGTTTCCGATCCAGCATGGCGTTCTCTACTACCCTGGTTTTGACGTGCTGCCGCCCTTCCTGACCTATCGTGTCAGCCGGATGGATGAAGCGCGATTTACCGAGACGACCGAGGCGTTGGGCCAGCGTCTGGACGAGTTATGGAGTACACGGCCAATTGCATTTCGGCAGCAGAACGCGGGGGAGTACGACATTCCTGCGTTGACCCTCAAGGATCACGTTGCGCCGGATCTAGTGGGCTTTGCCGCCCACATCCGCTGACTTCACGCCTACCTTGTGGTGAGGGGTTTATCCCCCCCGCCACAATGGCTCTAGCAATCAACGTTCAAACGGACACCACCTTCGCCGTACGCACAAAAAGTGCATGGGCCTTGTCCCAGAAATTGCCGCCCAGCACAAAGAAGCTGCCGATGAACATCAGATCCCCGAGCATCTGCATCTGCCACAGATTGGGCCGCAACCCCGGCCAGAAATTATCGAAATACGGTTCCAGAAACGACGACAGCAACGGCAGGCAAAACATCACTACGCCCACCCGATGCCGCAGCGGCGAGACTTCGGCGACGGGCGTCGGAAGCATCCCCGAGACATGTCGGCCAATGGTGCGTTTGAGCTCGGCAAACCCGGCCTTGCCCATCACTGCGATGACCACCAGCAACAGCACCTTGTTACTGATAAAGAGCACGCCGGTCAGCGCCGCGACTTTCGAACCGGGCACGTCGAGGGCGGCGGCCAGTGGCACCATCAGCCACGAGCCCAGCATCAGGCAAATGATCGCCACGCCAACCTTGAAGCGCCAGGTGGCAGCGGGGGTCGGTGTCAGCGGATCTTGGACAGTTTCCATGGTTTTATACCTGTTTGGGTGGGGTGCAGACGCCTGAAAAGCGTAGCAGCAGATTCACCTGAACAACTTGCAATTCGCCGTCTATGCTCCACTGATATTTGCGGGTCAGGGACATAACGCAATGCCTTCAACAACAGCCCTGCTGACGCGGCCCGGATACCTGTTGTTGCTTGGCGCCTTGAGTGTCAGCAGCTGCGTACGCCTGGGACCGGACTTTCAGGCGCCGGGCGAAGCGTGGAGCAAGCAGTGGAACAGCGCGGCACTGGAGCAGGCCAGCGAACGCGCTGCCCAACCGGATCTGCGCCAGTGGTGGCAGGTGTTTGCCGACCCGATACTCGACCGCCTGATCGCCGCCGCCGATGCGCATAACAGCAGCCTGAAAATCGCCGGCCTGCGGGTACTCGAAGCCCGCGCCCAACTGGGCATCGCCGAAAGCGGTCGCTACCCGCAACTGCAACAGGTCGGGGTCGACAGCCTGTATGTCGACCGTCATCAGTCGGGCGGCAGCAATCCACAGGATCTGCACTTCTGGCAGCACAGCGCTGCGTTCGATGTCGGTTGGGAGCTGGATTTCTGGGGCCGCTTCAGCCGCGCCATCGAATCCTCGGACGCCAGCTATTTCGCCGCACAGGCCAACTACGAGGACGCCCTCGTACTCCTGCGCGCGCAAGTCGCCGACACCTATTTCTCCCTGCGCACCACCGAGGCACGACTGCGCGTTGCCCAGGAAAACGCCGTGCAGCAAAAACGCAATTTCGAGATCACCGAAAAACTCTTCAACAGCGGCCAGAGCGCCGAACTCGACCTGCAGCAGGCAAAGACCCAATACCTCGGCACCCTGAGCAGCATTCCGGCCTTCGAGGATCAACTGTTGCGCACGCGCAACGCTCTGGCGGTGCTGGTTGGCCAGCCGCCCGGTGGCGCAGCATTGCTGGCCGAGCAAACCGGACTGATCCCGCTGACCGATCGCGCCGTACTGCAGGACGTTCCGGCCAACCTGCTGCTGCGCCGCCCGGACGTACGTGCGGCGGAACTGAATGTCGCCGCGCAATCGGCGCTGGTCGGGGTCGCCGAAACCGATCTGTATCCGTCGCTGACCTTACTCGGCAGCATCGTCTGGTCAAGCGATACCCTCGGCGCCACTCCGCGCAGCTTCGACCTGATCGGCGGCCCGAGCCTGCGCTGGAACATCTTCGATTACGGGCGCATCCGCAACAACGTACGGGTCCAGGACGCGCGTTTGCAGCAACTGATCGAGGCCTACCGCGACAAGGTGCGCCAGGCCGCACGCGAGGCTGACGATGCCGCCAGCGGCCTGAGCAAAGCGTTGGAGCGCGAACGCATTCTGCGTGAAGCCGAAGGTGCGGCGCGGCGCTCGCTGGTGCTCGCCAACACGCAATACCGCGAAGGCTATTCGGACTTTCAGCGGGTACTCGACGCTCAACGCGCACTGCTGGAATTGCAGGACAACTATCTGGTCAGCCGCAGCAACGCCGTGAGCAACCTGATCGCGCTGTACAAAGCCCTTGGTGGCGGTTGGCAAAGCAATGCCCCGCAGGTCGATGAGCCGACCCGGCAACAGATGCAACAGCGCACTGATTGGGGCGACCTGCTCAATGCGCCGCCCGCCCAACCGGCGTATCCCCTCCCATCGCAGGTAACCCGTCATGACTGAAGCCGCGCCACCCGCCCCGGCCCCCGCGCCTGCCCAGCCCGATCCGGCAAAAAAAGGCATCCGCTGGGTGCTGTTGCTGATCGTACTGAGCCTGGCCTGGTATCTGCTCGCCGACCGCTACACGCCCTACACCCAGCAGGCGCGGGTCGGCGCTTTCGTGATTCCGGTCGCTGCCGAAGTTGCCGGTCGGGTGATCCGCGTCAACGTGCGCAATAATCAGGACGTCAAGGCGGGTGACATCCTCTTCGAACTCGATCCGCAGCCGCTGCAAATCGCTGTAGATCGCGCCAAAGCCGATCTGGAATCAACCCGTCGGCAAGTCGGCGCCAGCACCGCCGGTATCGCCTCGGCGCAGGCTTCATTGCGTGCCGCGCAAGCCAACGAACTCAAAGCGCGGCAGGACAATCAACGCCTTGAGGGCTTGTACAAACAGGATCCCGGCACCGTCTCCGTGCGCTTGCTGGAAGTGTCTCGGGCCAACCGCGAACAAGCCGTCGCCCAAGTCGCCGCTGCCCGTGCCGAGGTGCAACGCGCCCAGGAACAGGAAGGTGGCAACACCGAGACCAACGCGCAATTGCGCAGCGCCGCTTCGGCACTGGCCAAGGCCGAACTGGACCTGGCCAACACCCGCATCGGTGCGCGTTCGGCCGGATTGATCACTGACCTGCGCACCGACGTCGGCCAGTTCACTGCGGCTGGCAGCCCGGTGATGACCTTGATTGCCATCCACGACGTATGGATCAGCGCCGACCTCACCGAAAACAACCTTGGCCGTGTGCAACCCGGAACGCCGGTGGCCATCGTCCTCGACGCGTTGCCCGGCGCAGTACTTGATGGGCAGGTGCGCAGCGTCGGTTATGGCGTCAGCGTCGGCCAGACATCCGCGCCGGGAACCCTGCCAAGCATTCAGAACAGCCGCGACTGGTTACGGCCGGCGCAGCGTTTCCCGGTGATCATCGAGTTCACGCCAGAGGCGAAGAAACGCCTGATCGACAGTCGCGCGATCCGTGCCGGCGGCCAGGCTGAAGTCATGGCCTTTCCCACCGAGGGCAATCCGCTCAATCCGTTGGGCCGTTTGTTTGTCGGCCTGATGAGCTGGCTGTCGTATGCCTATTGAGCGCAGCGTCCCGGCGCAGCGGGCATTGCGCCTGGCGTTCGGCACGGCGCTGTGCACCGCCGCCAGTTATGCGCTGGCGCTGCCGCTGGCGTTTATCTCGCCGGTGTTGGCGGTGCTGCTGCTGGCCAGCCTGCCCCGACCGTTACCGCTGAAAGGCGCGATCGTGTTGGCGCTGGTCGCCGCGTTGACCACCAGCATCGGCCTGCTGCTGGTGCCACTGCTGCGTTATTACCCGGTGAGCGGCGTGTTGTTGATCGGCCTCGGTTTGTTTCTGGTGTTCCGCTTTGGTTTGCGCGGCGGCAACCCGCTGATCGTGACCTTTCTGGTGATCGGCATGACCATGATCTCCGCCGCCGGGTTCGCTGAATTCGATCTGGCGATAGCGGTGATTGGTGCGTTGGTCCAAGGCCTGTTGCTGGCAGTCGCGGTGGTTGGCGTCAGCCACGCATTATTCCCGGAACCGGCAAACAACCCCGTCCCACCCAAGCCGCCCGCCATGCCCGCCGACGAGGTACCGCGCGTGGCCCTGCGCGCCACGCTGATCGTGCTGCCGACCTTTTTGCTGGCCCTGAGCGACCCGGCCAGCTACATGCCGATCGTCCTCAAAGCCGTCAGCCTCGGCCAACAAAGCTCCACGACAAACACTCATCACGCGGGGCGCGAACTGGTCGGTTCGACCCTGCTCGCCGGCGTATTGGCGGTGCTGGTGTGGTGCGGATTAAGCCTTTTCGTGCACGTGTGGATGTTCTTCCTGTGGATGTTGCTGGTCGGGCTATGGCTGGCGCGCAAACTCTATCGCCTCAGCCCGACACAATTCAGCCCGGGGTTCTGGCTCAACACCCTGATAACAATGATCATCCTGCTCGGCCAATCGGTGCAGGACAGCGCGGCAGGCAAAGACGTCTACACAGCATTTGCCGTGCGCATGGCCCTGTTTATCCTGGTAACGCTTTACGGCGTTTTGATGATGCACCTGCTCCATGGGCACAGAACCCGCCGTCAAGGCGTGACCTGATAGCCGCGTCCTTGCAAACACCCGGTGTAGGCACTGGAACTGGCCGCTGCATCGGTTTTGCTCTGCGCGCGCCGCTCTTGCCGCTGTCGAGAGCCACCGACTACCGCACCGGCCGCGGCGGTTTGCTGCGCACGGTTCTGTCGGTAATCCTGCTTGCGATCATCGTCGACGCGGTCGTAAACCTCGTCGTGTTGACGACCGCGGACTTCAGAACCTGCGGCTCCGGCGGCGGCACCGACAGCGGCGCCCTTGAGACGACCACCCGCCTGGGGTGTTGAAGTCGTTGAAGTCGAGGCGATGGAGTGGCAGTCGTTGATGTCGATCTGGGTTTGCTGGGAGGTCTGACCTTTGAGCGGGACGATGGATTCGGCGCTGGCTTGAGTGATGTACAGGGCAGCGATCATCAGCGCGATGGGCGTTAGGCGATTCATGGTTACCTCCGGCGGGGCCTGGGGTTGGCGGTGGTGCGGGGTAATGAGGGAGTGTAGTTCATGGTGTTGGATCAAGTGCCCCCCTCACCCTAGCCCTCTCCCGGAGGGAGAGGGAACTGATTGCGGGATATTCAAGTAGTACGCCGACGTGAAATTCCTTGCAGTGAATCCATAATCAATAAGGTCGTTCAGGTCGATGCATCGCGCAAAACACCACGGTCGGCGCCCTCTCCCTCCGGGAGAGGGCTGGGGTGAGGGGGATCGATTGAGCTCACACAATCCAAATCAGGAAGTTTCCCGCACCCGCCGCACCTGCACCAACAACGCCGGAGCAAAATGCAGCAGCACCATCCGCGCCAAATGATGGGTCAGAATAAACACCACATTCAGCCCTCCCGCGAACGCGACGATTGCAATCGTTTCGATCGCCCCCGGCATATACGCCAGCCACAGCGACAGCGGATCACTGTCCAACAACCGCGCCGCCACTTCGGCGAACGCCGCCGCGACCACGATCATCAACCCGACCGAAACCAGCGCCGTGCGACCATGCCGGCCCAACTCCTTGACGCCCAATCCCTGAAATCGCGAGCCGATTCGTACACCCAGAATCAGTGAAGCCAGATTCAAACTCCAATCCGGCATGTGGAAGCTGTGCAGCCAACCTGCTTTGACAAAAACCGCCGTGATGATGATCGCCGTGAGCATAAACGGCGCCGGTACGCCGATCACCAGCAGCAAGCGTCCAAGCACGACACTCAAGCCGATCACCGCAAACACGGTCAGTGCCATCCCGGTCGTCAACGGAGCGCTTTCAATCACCGCCACCGATGCCTGTCCCGGAAGCAAAAAGCTCACCAACACGGTGATCAGCAACAGCCGCATCAGGTGCACGATGATGACTTTGCTTGAGGCCTTTTCCGACTCCAGCAAATCGAAAACCGCTGCCAATGCGCCCGGGTATACCGCCAACAATGCATCAGTGCGATTCCACCCTGCCCCGCGCGTCAGCCACAGCGCGGCCAACGTAATCTGCACGATCAAACACAGCAGCAATACGCCAAGGCTGGGCAACATGGCCGATGCCGTCGCGCTGTCCCACGCTTCGAACATCAGCCCCGTGGCGATGCCCAGCGCCACCTGTATGTAGCCCAGGCCATAAGGCGTCACGGGGGCGAAACCTGATTTAGTGGCGACCAATGCAGTGACAAGAATCGAGCCCAACAGCAAACCGTGAGGCACGCCGAGGGACTGCAACACCGCGCCAAACCCGGCGGCGATCAACAAACAGAGAATGGATTTCATAGATGCCTTCCTGGCAATTAAACTCGATCCCCTGTAGGAGCTGCCGAAGGCTGCTCCTACAGGGGATTGCGTAGTTTTATGAGCGCAACCGTCCAATCGCGCGCCGATACTTCTCGATCCGCTCAAGATCCTCCCAACTCGGCGAGGCAATTCGCGACAGGTCGCTGTTCTCTTCCAGATCCGCCAACTTGACCACCCGACCGATCGGGTTCTGTGCGGCGCGATCGACGAAGTCTTCATAGGATTCGCCGGGCACTTTGGTCACCGACTCAATCGCCGTCAGCACGTCTTCGCTGAAACCTTCTTTGCGCAAATCATCGAGGCTGATCCCACAATCCTCGACCACATCGTGCAGCACGGCGACGATGCGTTCTTCCAGCGTGTTCATGCACAGCATGACTTTCAGCGGATGCAGAATGTACGGCGCACCACCCTTGTCGAGCTGCCCGGCGTGGGCGGTTGCGGCGATGGCGATAGCGCGTTCCAGTGTTTGAGTCATAGAAGTTTCCTCGGGTTAAACGCCATACCGGCCGCCAACGTGGATATTGCGTTTGAGCCAAGCGGCAATGGACTTCAAGCGACCGACTGGCTTCGCGGGCGCGGAGTGACGCTGGAGAATCATCGACACCAATGTCACTTGATCCGCACCAGGGTGTGCATCGATCAACTCAGCGACCCAGGCACAGTCAGACTTCTTCAAATGCTCACGCCAGTCACCGGGCCAGGCCTCCAGCTCGTCCAGCGCCAACCACCGCGCACCGCCCTGCTCGGCGTGCCCGCCACCAATCGATTGCTCGAAACAAAAAGGCGTCGCCGCTCGGGTCAAGTCGATGCTGAAGAAGTAGACGTCGTGGGTGTTGTGCTGTGGCGTGGGGGCGTTGTTGCGGCCGCCGATCTCGATCATGGGCAATATTCCAATCCTTGGGACGCTAGATGTGTCCGATTGTTTCCCACTCTGTGTGAACAGCGCAAATCAAAAACCTGATGGAACCTCCTCCCCCTGCGCAATCTCGAAACCATAAGCGCCCCCTCATTGATCAGAACCGGCGCCATCGAAGAGGAAAGCCCGATGAACATTCGATTCCTGCTTCTGCTCGCCACGTTCTGTGTCATCCCCACCTGCGTCATGGCCGAAGGCTGCGACGTCGAGACCCGCTCCTCCAGCGCCTCCGTGCCCACCGTGTCCGGCCATAGCTGTTACGAATACGAGGGTATGCCCGTCAACTCCATCGACTGGTCGTGCAGCAACGAAAGCAAAGACATGGTCAACGCCGTCAAGAAAAAGGTCCAGCAGTGCGATGACCACTATCAAGCCACCTGCATCGCCACCCTCACTCAGGAGTCCTTGGCCAACCCGCACTCCACCAGTAAGGACAAAAACGCCAAGGCGTTGAATGTTCCGGATGGCGCGCAGGTCACCACGTATTACTACGGTGCGGAAAATCTGGGGCAGGCGAAGATTGATTGTGAGAGTGGCGGCGGGCATTGGACGACCAAGTAAACGTTTGATATCCGCGTTGGCAATACGCAAAAGAAAGCCCGGGGCAAAAGACCGGGCTTTTTAGTGCGCGTTATCCATTAACCAGCACTGCTGCTACCTTCGGCCGTAACTTTTTTGGCACTTCAGAACATTCACTTCCTGAATTCCGCTGCTCCTGTAAGACGTGTCTGAATTTCAAGAACTCTGAAATGCTGCCTCTCGGCCGTGGCTTAGTTGGCGGTTACTCTGCAGACAAAACTAATTTTCTAATAAAGCAGTGCATCCATGGCCAATCACAGTTACATGAGCATTACCGGAAACCGACAAGGGTTGATCTCCGCCGGATGTTCCGACACTAGCTCAATCGGCAATAAATGCCAGTTGGGCCATCTGGATGAAATCATGGTGCTGGCCTACTCACACAACATGACCACCGGCAATGACGGTGGCGTTGGCGCCGACCGAGGCCAACACCTGCCAATCATGATCACCAAGAACATAGACAAGTCTTCCCCGCTCCTGTCCGCCGCACTTCACGAACGCGAAGTGCTGGAATGCACAATATTTTTCTACCGAACCTCGCCCGCCGGCACCCAAGACAAATATTTCAAAATCCATATAACCGGCGCCAAAGTCGCCCACATCAATCTTCAAGTTCCCCACGCCATTCACCTCAATGACGCACAACCACAGGAACTGGTGTCGTTCACTTATCGCGAGATCAGCTGGACGCATATTCAAGCGGGAACGTGCGGCCACAGCACGTGGGGAAATAACGGTGAATGAGGACTCATGCGACATTAACGACGTTACCCGCGCCGCATCGGACCTGGTCGCTTTCGGCTGCCAGATTGGCGCCACGCAGTTGTACGACAGTTTCAACCAGCTCAAGTTTGGCGAGATCGTGTCGGCTTATGCGAATGAGATTATTCGGGCGGTGGATGACGGTGTTATTAGTGCGAAGCAAGGATTGCAGGAACTGAGGGAGGAGTATTCAGAGCTTTCTGCCAAGTCCATGTTTTATTTTCAGAATGGGGTGACTATCGCTGCGGGAAGCATGCAACTTCAGGCTGGCGCCTTAGCGATTGGAGCCTCCCGAGGTAAAGCTGGCATTACGGGCATTGCCTTAATCGGACACGGCGTCAACAACATTTATGAGGGTGTGGGAAACATCTACAACGGCCCTGACAAACCAAGTGTTGTGGGTCCTGTCAGGATCGGTTATCAGAACGTTTTTGGCATCAAACACGGTAATCTTACCTATTACAGCGTGGATCTCTATCTATCTATTCGAGGCATGATACATCTCGTCCGAAAGCCAGATTCGGTGCAACTCTTCAATAGAGACCCTATAAACTACGAACGGGCCCACAAGCGAATGGGAACACTAACCTTAGCTTTCGAAGCTTTAACCGACAGCTTCACGCTAAACTCAATCAGAGAATCAGGCCTTGAACAGTAGTCACAAAACCAGCACGTCAACGGCGAGAGCGAAGTGAACGCTGAAAAAAACTTAAATAGCAAATCGACCCAAGAAAAAAAATAAACAGAAAAGACGCTACTACCCAGTACGAAACACCATTAAAAAAATCAAACCCCATCATAAAAGGGACAAAAGCAATGGCCAATATTCCAGATAAAAAGACTATTTCGATTAACACCCATCGTAAATTGTAGTGCTTTTCTTCAACCACTTTTCCATCGAATATATTGCGAAGCGATGGAACAGAAAAAATAAAACCATGCAAAGCAAATAAAACAAAAACAACAAAAAACACTACCCAGACCAGCCCCCCCTCAAGCTTTATAAACTGACCAATACAATTTAAGACCATTACACTCCAGAAAAATGAAGAAGCAAGGATTGGACAATAAACACGAAATAAATACCGAAGATCATTTAATTGCACAGCCCGCTCCCTCAGATAGCTATAACACCAAAAAAATCAAAGCTCTACGGACAATCAAAAACGGCTTCCGATCAACCACCACGCAATGTAAACATGCCAGAAGAGCCATAACATCCTTAACCTCGCCTCATCACGCACCCATTCAGAACCTTCCTACAAATCAAAACCCTACCCCCTACAAACATTTCATCCACGCACAAAAAATCCGACACCCAATAATAGGTGTCGGATTTATTTACAACGTGCGCCTAATCTAAACAGTGATCAGAAATTCGCCGGCGTATTCGCACTAATTATCTCAGCCTCATCCGCCCCGATATTCCGGAACTTATGCGGCAGCGTCGTCGGGAAGTAATACCCATCCCCCGCATTCAACACACTCACCGACCCATCCACGGTCAACTCCACGGTGCCACGGGTGACAAGTCCGCACTCCTCGCCCTCGGCGTGAACGATCGGCTCTTCCCCGGAGCTCGCGCCCGGTGCGTATTGCTCGCGCAGCAAGCGCATCTGGCGGCTTGGTACCGAGGCGCCGATCAGCAGCAGGCGCAAACCATGGCGGCCCAGATCAGGCTGTTCATTGGCACGGAACACGTATTGATGCTCGCGCGGGGGTTGGTCGAAGGTGAAGAAGTCGGCCAGGGACATCGGTATGCCTTCGAGCAGCTTTTTCAGGGAGCTGACGGAGGGGCTGACGCGATTCTGTTCGATCAGGGAGATGGTGGCATTGGTCACGCCGCTACGCCGGGCCAGCTCGCGCTGGGAGAGTTTGTAGCTTTCGCGTACTAGTTTGAGTCGAGAACCCGTATCCATGACTGCCTTATGTGAGAAGTACTTAGGCTCTGCGCGAAAACTGCCTGCGCGACGATCATGCTGCGTTAAAAACAGGCTCGGAATGCTCATGTAGGGCCCTACACTCCGCTTCCTCGCCTGTTTTTGCCTTGCCTGATCGCCGCTCGGCGGTTCTCGCGCAGACCCACGGGTAATGGGGGTGGGTGGCGGGTGCCGCGCGAGGGGCGCGGATCACGTTGCTCCCGTGTCCCGGAACCGTGAAAGGCGGCTATTAAATCACGTTTGCCGGTGTTGCTCAGCAGGTTCGATGGACGGTGGGTGAAATGAACCCGCCGGTGGTAATTCTGGGCTGAATACAAAACCTGTGGGAGCTGGCTTGCCAGCGATTGGGTGGCACATTCAACATCCCTTTTGCTGAAAGACCGCCATCGCTGGCAAGCCAGCTCCCACAGGTTTTGTGGTGTGTCAGCGGGAGTGATGGTGTCTTTTCTAACCTCATCGCGAGCAGGCTCACTCCTACAATTTGATCTTTAGTGTTTCAGTCGGATTGATGTTGTGTTTGCTGGCCTCATCGCTGGCAAGCCAGCTCCCACATTTGGATATCAGGGAGTGTTGCGATAAGAAAAACCGGCGGGGTCTTGGGGGCCGCCGCCGGGGAGTTAACTTAGATGCCGAAACGGTCGCGCAGCGAGTAGTAGACGGCGCCGAGGGCGGTGAGCGGCGCGGAGAAGGTGCGGCCGCCGAGCATTGGCATGTGCGGCAGCGATGCGAAAGCATCGAAACGTTCGGCGTCGCCACGGATCATTTCCGAGATCAGTTTGCCGGCCAGGTGCGAGCAGGTGACGCCGTGGCCGCTGTAGCCTTGCATGTAGTAGGCGTTCTTTTCGATACGGCCGAATTGCGGCATGCGGGACATGGTCAGCAGGAAGTTGCCGGTCCAGCGGTAGTCGATTTTGACGTCTTTGAGCTGCGGGAAGGTCTTGAGGATCTTCGGGCGGATCAGTTGTTCGATGTCGTCCGGTTCACGCGCGCCGTAGACCACGCCGCCGCCGTACAGCAGACGGTTGTCGGCAGTCAGACGGTAGTAATCCAGCAGGTAGTTGCAGTCTTCGACGCAGTAATTGTTGGTGATCAGGCTGCGTGCCTGTTTCTCGGTCAACGGTTCGGTGACGACGATCTGCGAGCCGCATGGCATGCTTTTCGCGGTCACGCGGTTGTCGAGACCCTGTGGCAGGTAGGCGTTGCCGGCGATCAGCAGGTACTTGGCGCGGACCTGACCTTTGGCGGTGCGCACGACGTTGGGCTCGCCATATTTGATTTCCACGGCCGCCGATTGCTCGTAGATCTTGCCGCCCAAACGCGTAATCGCCGCTGCTTCACCGAGGGCCAGGTTCAGCGGGTGAACGTGGCCGCCCTGCATGTCGAGCAGACCACCAACGTAAGCATCGGAGCCAACTTCACGACGGATATCTGCTGCGTCGAGCATCTTCAGATTGCGGTTGCCGTAACGCTCCCAACCGCGCTTCTGCTCCGCCAGACCGTTGAGTTGCTTTTTGTTCATTGCTGCGAAGATGCCGCCCGGGCGGTAGTCGCATTTGATGTCGTATTCCTTGATGCGCGAACGGATGATGTCGGCGCCTTCGAAGATCATGCTGCCGAGGATTTCTGCAGTCTTGTCACCGTAGCGCTCTTCGATCACGTCGACGTCACGGCTGTAGGAGTTGACCAGTTGACCGCCGTTGCGACCGCTGGCGCCGTAGCCGACTTTCGCCGCTTCCAGCACCGTCACTTTGTAGCCGGCCTCGGTGAGGAACAGCGCCGAGGACAGGCCGGTGTAACCGGCGCCGATGATGCAGACGTCGCACTCGACCGACTCTTCCAGAACCGGAAAGTCGATGACTTCGTTGCGAGTGGCGGCGTAGTAGCTGTTTACGTGTTGCTGTTTCATACGTTTCTCCGAGGGCCGCCCATAAACGGCGGCCACCGCTGTAATAGAGTCAGAGCTTGATCCAGGTCGCTTTCAGCTCGGTGTACTTGTCGAACGCGTGCAGCGATTTATCGCGGCCGTTGCCCGACTGCTTGAAGCCACCGAACGGTGCGGTCATGTCGCCGCCGTCGTACTGGTTGACCCAGACGCTGCCGGCACGCAGGCCACGGGCGAAGGTGTGCGCCTTGCTGAGATTGCTGGTCCAGACGCCGGCGGCGAGGCCGAAGATGCTGTCGTTGGCGATCTGCAGCGCTTCTTCAGCGGTGTCGAAGGTGATCAGCGACAGCACCGGGCCAAAGATTTCTTCCTGGGCAATGGTCATTGCGTTGGTCACGCCGTCGAAGATCGCTGGTTGCACATAGAGGCCGCCGGTTTCTTCGAGGGTGCGTTGGCCGCCGGCAATCAGCTCGGCGCCCTGCTCGCGACCGATGCTGATGTAGCGCAGCACGTTGTCGAGTTGACGCTGATCGACCACGGCACCGACGGTGGTCGCCGGATCGAGTGCATGACCCGGTTGCCACGCTTGCAGCGCTTCCACCAACAGCGGAATGAATTGCTCGCGGATCGAGCGCTCGACCAGCAAGCGCGAACCCGCAGTGCAGACTTCGCCCTGGTTGAAGGCAATGGCGCCGGCCGCCGCTTGTGCTGCCGCGCGCAAATCCGGTGCGTCGGCAAACACCACGTTCGGGCTCTTGCCCCCAGCTTCGAGCCAGACGCGTTTCATGTTGCTTTGGCCTGCATAAATCATCAGTTGCTTGGCAATCGCCGTGGAGCCAGTGAAGGCCAGCACGTCGACGTCCATGTGCAACGCCAGCGCCTTGCCGACGGTGTGGCCAAAGCCTGGCAGGACGTTGAACACGCCTTTCGGAATGCCGGCATCCAGCGCCAGTTGGGCGATGCGGATTGCAGTCAGCGGCGATTTTTCCGAAGGTTTCAGAATGAACGAGTTGCCCGCCGCCAATGCTGGAGCGAATTTCCAGCTGGCCATGATCAGCGGGAAGTTCCACGGCACGATGGCCGCGACCACGCCGGAAGGCTCGCGAGTGACGAGGCCGAGTTGATCATGCGGTGTGGCGGCGACTTCGTCGTAGATCTTGTCGATGGCTTCGGCGCTCCAGCGGATCGCGTTGGCGGTCGCCGGGATGTCGATGCTCATCGAATCGCTGATCGGTTTACCCATGTCGAGGGTTTCCAGCAGCGCCAGTTCTTCCTGGTTCTGCAGGATCAGATCGGCGAAGCGGATCAGGATGCGCTTGCGCTCGGCCGGGGCTTTTTTCGCCCAGATGCCGGACTCGAAAGACTGGCGCGCGACTTCAACAGCGAGGTTGGCGTCGGCTTCATCGGTGCTGGCCACGGAGGCGAGGAAACGGCCGTCGACGGGGCTCATGCATTCGAAGGTATCGCCACTGATGGCCGGACGGTATTCACCGTTGATGAATGCGCGGGCTTCGATGGTCAGGGACTGGAAGCGTTGTTCCCAGTCGTTGCGGGTCGTTGTCATTGTTGTGGCTCGACAAGGGGGGATTGGGGGTGTTTCTGGCTGCGATGTCTGGCTTGGGATGGCTGCCCTCACCCTAGCCCTCTCCCGGGGGTAGAGGGGACCGATTCGGGGATGCTCAGAATCTCCGCCGACCTGAAAAATCTTTGCCGAATCCATAATCGACTGGATCGTTCAGGTCGCTGAATATCTCAAGACAACTCAGTCAGTCCCCTCTCCCTCCGGGAGAGGGTTAGGGTGAGGGGCTTTTGGCTTTTGGGGCCCTCAGCCAATCACACCGTATGCAGATACCAGTTGTACTCAAGGTCAGAAATCGAGTTCTCGAACTCGGCCAGCTCGCTCTCCTTACACGCGACAAACACGTCGATGTACATCGGGTCGATATAGCGGGCCATGACTTCGCTGTCGTCCAGCTCACGCAGTGCATCACGCAGGTTGTTCGGCAGGCTCTGTTCGTTCTGCTCGTAGCTGTTGCCTTCCACCGGCGCGCCCGGCTCGATCTTGTTGGTCAGACCGTGGTGAATACCGGCCAGTACCGAAGCCATCAGCAGGTACGGGTTGGCGTCAGCGCCAGCAACACGGTGCTCGATACGCACAGCATCGGCCGAACCGGTTGGCACACGGACCGCAACGGTGCGGTTGTCGATGCCCCAGCTCGGCGAGTTCGGTACGTAGAACTGCGCGCCGAAACGGCGGTACGAGTTGACGTTCGGGCAGAGGAAGGCCATTTGCGCAGGCAGGGTCTCCAGCACACCGCCGATCGCGTGACGCAGCGCGGCGTTCTGCTCGGGATCCTCGCTGGCGAAGATGTTGTTGCCTTCTTTGTCCAGGATCGAAATGTGTACGTGCAGACCGTTGCCCGCCTGACCCGGATACGGCTTGGCCATGAAGGTGGTGTCCATCTCGTGGTCGTAGGCGATGTTCTTCACCAGACGCTTGAGCAGGACGGCGTAGTCGCACGCCTTGATCGGGTCGGAGACGTGATGCAGGTTGACTTCGAACTGCGCCGGGGCGCTTTCCTTGACGATGGCGTCAGCCGGGATGCCCTGCTCTTTCGCGCCTTCGAGGATGTCTTGCAGGCAATCGACGTATTCGTCGAGATCGTCGATCAGATAAACCTGAGTCGACACCGGACGCTTGCCAGACACCGGCGAACGTGGCGATTGCGGACGACCGTTCACGTTGTCCTGGTCGATCAGATAAAACTCGAGTTCGAATGCTGCGCAGATGGTCAGACCGAGATCGTCGAATTTGCGTACGACGTTGGCCAGCACTTCACGCGGGTCAGCGAAGAACGGCTGGCCTTCGATTTCGTGCATGGTCATTAGAAGTTGTGCGGTTGGGCGCTTCTGCCACGGCTCGATGCTCAGGGTGCCGGGGATTGGATAACAAATACGGTCAGCGTCGCCGATGTCCAGACCCAGGCCAGTGCTTTCCACCGTGGAGCCGTTGATGTCGAGGGCGAAAAGCGAGGCCGGCAAGTTGATGCCTTTCTCGTAAACCTTATGAAGACTGGTGCGTTCGATGCGCTTGCCGCGCACCACACCGTTCATATCCGCAATCAGAAGGTCGACGTACAAAACCTCAGGATATTTCTTAAGGAATGCGTTTGCTTCGTTGAGTTGAACGGTACGCAGAGGGACCGACATGATGCACCTATTTAGCTGTTAATTATTATGTTCACTGCTGTTTCGCCGAGCCAGTCAACCCGAACGGCAAAGTGAAGTCAATAGCGAACAGATGACCGCTCAAGGTTTATTTTTCGGGCTTTTTTTAACACTTCCGTGCCAATAAATACGCTACAGCCCCGGAAATCATGAAGATTTGATGAACGGCGTTTAGAATTTTTTACATGGCAGTTGTTAATTAAAATCAACGAGGCTAAGCTCCGGAAAAGCTCGTTCAAGTGTCAAACTTCGAGGTGAATAAAAATGGCATTCAAGCCATTGATCGGCGTTACTGCGTGCGTCAAACAGATTGGCCTGCACCCCTATCACATCAGCGGCGACAAGTACGTACGTGCTGTCAGCGTTGGCGCTGAAGGGCTGCCAGTGGTCATTCCTTCCCTTGGCAACCTGACTGAAATCGAAGACCTGCTCGGTCAACTCGACGGTCTGCTGCTGACTGGCTCGCCCTCGAATGTGGAGCCCTTCCACTATCAAGGCCCGGCCAGCGCTCCCGGCACGGATCACGATCCGGCGCGGGATGCCACCACCCTTCCTTTATTGCGTGCAGCCATCGCGGCGGGCGTTCCGGTGCTCGGCATTTGCCGGGGCTTCCAGGAAATGAACGTGGCGTTCGGCGGCAGCCTGCATCAGAAGGTGCATGAGCTGCCGGGCATGCTCGATCACCGTGAAGCCGACAGCCCTGATGTGGCCGTGCAATACGCACCGGCCCATGCGGTGACCGTGCTTGCTGGCGGCGTGTTCGAAGCGCTGGAGCTGCCGGGCGAGTTCCAGGTGAATTCGATTCACAGCCAGGGCATCGATCGCCTCGCCCCCGGCCTGCGTGCCGAAGCGGTGGCGCCGGACGGTCTGATCGAGGCGGTCTCGGTCGAGCACAGCCCGACCTTCGCCCTCGGCGTGCAATGGCACCCGGAATGGCAAGTGCTCGACAACCCGAACTACCTGAAGATTTTCCAGGCATTCGGCGCGGCTTGCCGGCAACGGGCGGCGCGGCGCGACAAGCGCTGACACAACCCAAAGATCACAACGATTTACTGCCCCCACGGACGTCGGGTGTGCCTTTGCACATCCGTCATTCGTGAACAGCAACACCCGTAATAACAACAAGTACGACCCAGGCAGCCAGGACGGCGGCGCCGACCAAGCCCTCGGCAGTGCAAGGTCAGTCAGGCATGCGCAATTCCCCTGTAGGAGTGAGCCTGCTCGCGATAGCAATAGACCAGTCAACAGAGATGTCGACTGACATGGCCTCATCGCGAGCAGGCGAAGGCCTACAGGGGATGTGTAATGACTGAGATTGCGCTTACAGGCTTGCAATCCACTTAAGCCCGGCCACATTGGCCAGGCGAACGAAACCTGTTGGGAGTTTCACATGGCAAACGCCTCCAGCACTTACAGGAAGGCACTTGAAGGTCATCAGCAACCGAAAAAGGTGCTGGTGAAAGTCGATCGTGTCACCAAGAAGTTCGACGAAACCGTGGCCGTGGACGATGTGTCCCTGGAGATCCATCAGGGCGAAATCTTCGCTCTGCTCGGTGGCTCCGGTTCGGGCAAATCGACCCTGCTGCGCATGCTCGCCGGTTTCGAGCGTCCGACCGAAGGGCGAATCCTGCTCGACGGCGTGGACATCACCGACATGCCGCCGTACGAGCGGCCGATCAACATGATGTTCCAGTCCTACGCGCTGTTCCCACACATGACCGTGGCGCAGAACATTGCCTTCGGCTTGAAGCAGGACCGTTTGCCGGCCAGCGAAATCGATGCCCGCGTCGATGAAATGCTGCGCCTTGTCCACATGACTCAATACGCCAAACGCCGTCCGCATCAGTTGTCCGGCGGCCAGCGTCAGCGCGTCGCCCTCGCCCGCTCGCTGGCCAAGCGTCCGAAGCTGTTGCTGCTCGATGAGCCGATGGGTGCGCTGGATAAAAAGCTGCGTTCGCAGATGCAACTGGAGCTGGTACAGATCATCGAACGCGTTGGCGTGACCTGCGTGATGGTGACTCACGACCAGGAAGAAGCCATGACCATGGCCGAGCGCATCGCGATCATGCACCTGGGCTGGATCGCCCAGATCGGCAGCCCGATCGACATTTATGAAGCGCCAGTCAGCCGCATGGTCTGCGAATTCATCGGCAACGTGAACGCCTTCGACGGCACCGTGGTGGAAGACCTTGAAGGTCACGCGATCATCCACAGCCCGGACTTGCAGCAGAAGATCTACGTCGGTCACGGCGTCAGCACTTCGGTGCAGGACAAGTCGGTCACCTACGCGATCCGTCCGGAAAAAATGCTCGTCAGCACCACCCAACCCGAGTTCCGCTACAACTGGTCCGAAGGCAAGGTGCATGACATCGCCTACCTCGGCGGCCACTCGGTGTTCTACGTCGAATTGCCCGGCGGCAAAATCGTCCAGTCGTTCATGGCCAACGCCGAACGCCGTGGCGCGCGTCCGACCTGGGACGACAAAGTCTACGTCTGGTGGGAAGACGACAGCGGCGTGGTACTGCGCTCATGAGAACCTTCAATCAGCAATTCCTGCGCCTGGTGCCCAGCGGGCGAAAACTGGTGATCGGCATTCCGTTCATCTGGCTGTTCCTGTTTTTCATGCTGCCGTTCTTTCTGGTGATGAAGATCAGCTTTTCGGAAGCCGCGCTGTCGATCCCGCCGTACTCGGAGATCTACACCTACGCCGAACAGAAATTCCAGCTGCTGCTGAACATCGGCAACTACACCATGCTCGGCGAAGACGAGCTGTACTTGTCGGCGTATCTCGGTTCGCTGAAGGTCGCGGCGCTGAGCACGATGATGTGTCTGCTGATCGGTTTCCCGATGGCCTACGCGATCACCAAGACCGGCAAGGAAACCCAAAACGTTCTGCTGCTGTTGATCATGATGCCGACCTGGACGGCAATCCTGATCCGCGTTTATGCGTGGATGGGCATCCTCAGCAACAACGGTTTGCTCAACGCGTTTCTGATGTGGACGGGGCTGACCGATCACCCGATCGAGATCCTCAACACCAACACGGCGGTCTATATAGGGGTCGTGTACGCGTATTTGCCATTCATGGTGTTGCCGCTGTACGCCAACCTCGTCAAGCACGACGGCAGCTTGCTGGAAGCCGCGCAGGATCTGGGTTCGAGCAACTTCAACAACTTCTGGAAAATCACCGTGCCGCTGGCCAAGAACGGGATTATTGCCGGCTGCATGCTGGTGTTCATTCCGGTGGTCGGTGAGTTCGTGATTCCGGAACTGCTGGGTGGCCCGGAAACGCTGATGATCGGTCGCGTGCTGTGGCAAGAGTTCTTCAATAACCGCGACTGGCCGGTGGCGTCCGCGCTGGCGGTGGTGATGCTGTTGATCCTGATTGTGCCGATTCTGCTGTTCAACCGCAGCCAGGCCAAAGAGATGGAGGCACGGGGATGAAACGCTTCGGTTTTTCCAAATTCATGCTGATCTTCGGCCTGATGTTCATTTATCTGCCGATGCTGATTCTGGTGATCTACTCGTTCAACGCCTCGAAACTGGTGACGGTATGGGGCGGCTGGTCGGTGAAGTGGTACGTCGGTTTGCTCGACAACACGCAACTGATGGGCTCGGTGCTGCGCTCGCTGGAAATCGCCTGCTACACCGCGATTGCCGCCGTGGCGTTGGGCACCCTCGCCGCTTTCGTGCTGACCCGCGTCACGCGCTTCAAGGGGCGCACGCTGTTTGGTGGTCTGGTCACCGCGCCGTTGGTGATGCCTGAAGTGATTACCGGTCTGTCGCTGTTGCTGCTGTTCGTGGCCATGGCGCAGTTGATCGGCTGGCCGCAAGAGCGTGGCATCGTCACGATCTGGATCGCCCACACCACGTTTTGTGCAGCCTATGTGGCGGTGGTAGTCTCCGCCCGCCTTCGCGAGCTGGACCTGTCGATCGAAGAAGCGGCGATGGATCTCGGTGCGAAGCCGTTCAAGGTGTTTTTCCTGATCACCATTCCGATGATTGCGCCGTCGCTGGCGGCGGGCGGAATGATGTCGTTTGCTTTGTCGCTGGATGACCTGGTGTTGGCCAGCTTCGTCTCCGGGCCTGGTTCGACGACCCTGCCGATGGAAGTGTTCTCGGCAGTGCGTCTGGGCGTGAAGCCTGAGATCAACGCCGTGGCCAGCCTGATTCTGCTGGCGGTGTCGCTGGTGACCTTCCTGGTCTGGTACTTCGGCCGCAAGGCAGAAGCCAACCGCAAACGGGCGATTCAGGAAGCGATGGATCAGACGGCGAACGAGTCGTGGCAACCACAGCAATCCGCCACCGCTTGACCCTGTAGGAGCTGCGGCACGCTGCGATCTTTTGATCTTGATGTGAAAGATCAAAAGATCGCAGCCTCGTTTCACTCGACAGCTCCTACACAAATGTAGTCAGCCCCTCGGTCAGTTTTCTCTCCCTCAGGAGCGGATCAGGGTGAGGGGGCTTTGCGTAACGTGAATAAAAACAATGGAGTTGTACCGATGAAAATGTTTGGCAGGACTCTGCTGACACTGTCCTTAATGGGCGCAATGGTCATGGGCGCCCAGGCCAACGACAAGGTGCTGCGTGTTTACAACTGGTCCGATTACATCGCGCCGGACACCGTCAAGAAGTTCGAAGACGAGACCGGCATCCGCGTGACTTATGACGTCTTCGACAGCAACGAAACCCTTGAGGCGCGCTTGCTGGCGGGCAAATCCGGCTACGACCTGGTCGTGCCGTCGAACAGTTTCCTGGCCAAGCAGATCAAGGCCGGTGTCTATCAGACGCTGGATAAATCGAAGCTGCCAAACTGGAAGAATCTCAACCCGGTGCTGCTGAAAAATGCCGCCGCCAGTGATCCGGACAACGCCCACGCGTTCCCGTACATGTGGGGCTCAATCGGCATCGGGTTCAACCCGGCCAAGGTCAAGGAAGTGCTCGGCGCCAATGCCCCGACCAATTCCTGGGACTTGCTGTTCAAGCCGGAAAACGCTGAAAAACTCAAAGCCTGCGGCATCAGTTTCCTCGACTCACCGACCGAAATGATCCCGGCCGCCCTGCACTATCTGGGCTACCCGGTGAACGACAAGGACACCGCGCACATCAAGGAAGCCGAGGCGCTGTTCATGAAGATCCGCCCGAACGTGGCGTATTTCCATTCCTCGAAATACATCTCCGATCTGGCCAACGGCAACATCTGCGTCGCGGTCGGTTACTCCGGCGACGTGCTGCAGGCCAAGGCCCGCGCGGTGGAATCGGGCAACAACGTGGTGATCGACTACAGCATTCCCAAGGAAGGCGCCGGCAGCTTCTACGACATGGTCGCCATTCCGCGTGATGCGGCGAACGTCGAGAATGCTTACCTGTTCATGGACTTCCTGATGCGCCCGGACATCATCGCCGAAATCACCAACAGCAACGGCTACAGCAACGCCAACGCGGCGGCTACGCCATTGGTGGATGAAGCGATCCGCAACGATCCGGGTTCGTATCCGTCGCAAGCGGTAATGGCGACACTGTATGCGGTGCCGGATCAGCCGATTGCCACGCAGCGAATCATGACCCGTGGCTGGACCCGGGTGAAACTCGGTAAATAGGACAAGCGCAAATCCAAATGTGGGAGCGAGCTTGCTCGCGAAAGCGGTGGGTCAGGCCATGCAGATGTTGAATGAGCCGACGCCTTCGCGAGCAAGCTCGCTCCCACAGGGACGGTGTAGACTCGAAAAATCATTGATTTCCCGTTCACGCAGCGCCTTACCACCGCTGCACCCTGCCATGAACGGCCTCACCTGGCTCCCTCGGCTCAGGTGAATTCTCAGGCGCCCTCGGGCGCCTTTTTTTGGGCCTTCAGATCAGCGACCAATCTTGCAGAATGCGATAACGACCCTTGTGCGATTCGAACAAGGCAAAGCGTTCTGCACGCAGGAAAAACTCCGGCGGCGTGGCGGATTCCGGTTCCGGCGCGCGGTAGTCGCGGGCCAGGGTCAGGTGCGGGCGAAACTCGCGAGACGGCTCCTCAAAGCCGAACGGCAACATCGCCTGTTCCAGCGCGTAGACCAGGCGCAGTAACGCCGGCGGTGCCTGCTCCGGCGCGAGCGACAACACCCCGGCGCGATGCCAGACCTGCATGCGATCCAGCGAAATCTTCAACGCCTCTCCTGGCGTGCGCACTTGCCCGGCCGCTTCACAGACTTCATTGATCTGCGCCAATGGCACCGCGCCAAGGAACAGCAACGTCAGATGAAAATTATCCGCAGGCACCGGTTTCCCGGTTCTCAAGCCCAGATCTGCTCGCCATTGTGCAATCGCTTTGCGCTGCACCGGCGGGCAATCGAGGGCGAAAAACAGTCGCTTCGCTTCATCGGTCATGACCCTGCTCCCCTGTTCATCGTGATCCGCCGGATTCTACACAGCCTGATCTGACGACTCGTGACAGCTGGCTATAGTTCAAGGATTGCCATCAACCGGAGACCGCCATGCGTGAGATCCTCAGCAAAGAACCGTGGTGGGCGCGGCCACCGCATCCCGGGCAGGATGAAAGCGAACTGGAATGGGGCTGGCTGGTGCATTACAGCGAGGGTGAGCCGCGCTTCGAATTCGTCCGTGAACGGCCGACTGACGAGCAGATCCGCGACCGCAAAAGCTGCCGCATCACCCCCTCTGCCGAGTGAACACTGTACCTGTAGGAGTGAGCCTGCTCGCGATGGCGTTTGCACATTCAATGCTTCATTGACAGACCCACCGCTATCGCGAGCAGGCTCACTCCTACAATAGATTTGCGGTGGCTTCAGGGTTCGATGAGGTATTGGAAGCCGCCGTAGATCATGCGCTGGCCATCGAACGGCATCGGGTTCACATCGGGCTGCATGCGCAGGTCCTCCATCATTTTTGCCATGCCGGCATCACGGGTGGCTTTGTCCGGCCAGATCAACCAGCCTGAGGCGACGGTTTCGCCTTCCTTGAGCTTCACCGCCATCGGGAACGAGGTGAGCTTGCCGTCCGGCACGTCGTCTCCCCAGCATTCGGCCACGCTCAGGGCGCCGTACTCCTTGAACAGTACGGCGGCAATTTCGGCGTGCTTTTTGTACTGCTCACGATTGGCAGTCGGCACCGGCGCTACAAAAATATCGATGTAAGCCATGATCACTCTCCTTGCACGTTGGGTTCGATCTGTTGACTGGTCGATTGCGGCGGTTGCCATTCGACAGCATTCACCCCCAACCCGACCGACGGTTCATCGCCCCCGCCCAGATTGCGCTCGACTTGCCCAGCCATGTGCAGCGTGCCGGCCATGACGCCGGTGGTCGGGTTTTGCACCAGTTTCAGCCAGGCCTTGTCGAAGGTGCTGCCCAGACTGCTGCGGATCAGCGCTTCGCTGTCAGGGCGGTCATTGGCCTGAATGATCGCGCGAATGCCCGCCACTCCCACCGAAATCAGTCCGCCGGCCAGTTTCCCAGCCGCTGCTGCCACCGCGCTGGCAGCCCCACGCGGGGCCATTTCCGCTTCCATCCGTTGGCTGGCGCGCTTGGCCACCGGCGCCATGCCCGCGTCTGTCGAGGCAATGCCCTTGGCGCCACCCTCGGTGTGAATCTTGTCGATCAGCGCGGCGTAGGCCGGCAGCGTGTTCAGCGGCTCGGTACTGATGACCTGAAACAGCGAGGCATCCCGCGCCGGTGGCGGGCCCAACGCAATGGCCGGGACTTTCTGCAAACGCCCGTTGAGCTGACCAACGGGCACACCATGACGCTGGGCGATGAGCGGCATCTGCTGCGCCATCAACTGCGCATAGAACGCCGTCGCCTGGCCGAGAATCGCGTCCGGATCGACCTCCACCGCCACTGGCGCCAGCACCCTTTCCTGATATTGCTCAAGCAGATACGCCGCCAACCGCTTGGCCGACGCATCTTGCTCACCACCGGCATTGATCGTGTACCAACTGACCTTCATCGACAGCCATTCCTGGGTCCAGTAGCTGCTGAACCACGGGATGAAATTTTCTTCAGTTTGCTGATAGACGCGAGTGCGCCAATGTTCCATCGAGCCACGGGCGAAGACTTTGACCTGCTCGGTGGACTGCTGCGAAGCACTGACGATTTCCCGGTCGATCTGCTGCCAGGTTGCCGGCGAGATGAACACGGCCTGGGGCGCTGCCACCGGGGCCCGCGCGGAAGTCGCGCAGCCGGCCAGCAGAAGCAGTGCGGCGACGAGCAGCGCACGCGGGTTCACGGTGGCGGTTTCCTTGAGATGAGTGGGATGCAGATTTGAGTATAGGTGGGTCAATTGAGCCTGATGTTGGATGTACCGGCCTCATCGCTGGCAAGCCAGCTCCCACAAGGATTTCCAGCAGCCGCAGATTTTGTGATCGCCTCAGAACCTGTGGGAGCTGGCTTGCCAGCGATGAGGCCATCAGCAACACCCCAAAAACCCCAACCATCACTGCCATCGATATTCACCATCGCCACGATTGCCTTCCGCCCACCACCCATGAAAGGCACGATTAAGCCATCCGAAACATAACGAGGAGTTCACAACATGATTCACACCCACGTCACACTCTCCGTGAGTTTCCCGGTGTTCGGCAGCAACTATTACGACCAGCACGCCGTGTCGCACAAGGCGCAGGCACTGGTGTTCAACGAAGATTTCGAAGATCTGCTGATGCCGGCTGCAACCAATCACTTCAGCAATGAAGTGGTCGGCATCAACGATCAGTTCCGTTTTCTGAGCGACATTCTCGCCACCCATTTGCTGGACATCGAGGCCGCCGTGCCTGCGCGATCCAGCGTCCGGGCGAGCGCTCACTTTTAATTGCCGTAACGGACGCCTGGACAAACCGAGCGCCCATGAAAAAGCCCACTGGTCATCACGACTCAGTGGGCTTTTTTACATCGGCGATAAACGCAGTCAGCGCTTCCAGCACTCGGAATAACGCGAGCACACGTCGTACTGCGTATCCATTTGCGCCATGCGCTCGAGATGATGATTGATGGTCTCGGCCATCACCTTATTGGTGGCCTGGAAATAATCCATGATCGCCAGTTTTTCCTGCTCGGCCGGCGCCGAATTAGCGCGCTTGCCGGACGTATCTTCGCTGTGCGACCACTCTTTCAACTGCTTGTCGTCAACGCTGCGCAGGCGCTGGCGATATTCATCGGTGGACACTTGCAGCGCCCGCGTCCTGTTAGTGCCCGCCTCTTTTTCGAATTCAACAAGGTTCTGACGGTACAGCGTCCAATACTCGTCTGGCAGGGCAAAACCGAGTTTGCCCTTGCGCTCGCTGATCAGCGATTCGAGTTTCTCAGGCGTCATGCTGGCAGGCGGCTCCTTGGCCGGGTCGGGCTTGATCATGACAATCACGCTGCCATTGACGATCTGCTCGATCAGCGCAGCACGCTCTGGCGTGTCCGGCAGCAGTTTCGGCGGTTGCGGGAAAAGTGCATTGCGCCCGTAACAGGCAGGAAAACCGCCACGCTTGACGGTCAGAGGCATACGCACATCCTTGCCATCCACCCGCTGCAAACGCTCCACCAACGTCGAACAATGGCCACGTCCGGTAAAGCCGAAGGTCACCTCGTATTCGGCGCCGCGCTCCGGTTTCAAGTTGAATCCGGTACCACAGGTACCATGCCCCAACTGAGTCATGACCTGGAGATACAGGTCTTTTTCCGGCGGCAATTTGATTTCCAGATAACCACGGGCGTCTTTGGGTGCGGCGACGCTCATGCCGACCCGGCGCTGGCTCTCGGCGATAAACAGATTGTTCAGCGGCCCGGTGCTCATGCCATCGCAATGCTCGGCATCGAAATAATTGAGGGTGGCATTGGACATGTTAGCGACGAAACGCAGTTTGGCTGCGTCAGGCACGCTGGCGTCCTGATAAGTCCCCGTCTGCGTGCAGCCGACGAGTGCAAAAGCGGCTACGACAGAGCTGAACAGCGCAGGCGAATAGCGCAGAAAAGAAGCGACAGACATGATCATCCTTGGAGGAAGGCGCGAAAAAGCGGCGATGCTACTGAATTGCCACTACTGCGTCCACCCTCGTCATGTCTGTTCGCTTGGGTGTCTACCGATTATTTCACGGCTCAGTCATCATCCCGATCGCGATAGTAACGACGCCCGTCGCGGCGATCATCGCGATCATCCCAACGCCGATCGTGGTCGTAATTGCGGCCATGATCGCGGTCGTAATGCCGGCCATGGCGGTGGTCATCATCAAAATCCGCGACGCAGCCGCCGAGCAATACGGCGGCAGTCACAGTCAGCAGCATCGTTGTTGCACGCTTCATTCAACACTTCCCTAAAACCAAGGTCTTGACGACGGAATCGGCGACGCCGCCCACGCCTTCAGGACGCGGTGCGCGCAGCCGCAGATACGACCGGGCAAATCAGCGTTGATTCAGTGGCCACCATTGACCGTTGGTCGCCCCGTCCGCGCTGTACGAGCGGCGGCGAAATGCCACCTATACTGCTTGCAACCTAGCCCCACGCAATGGATCTGCGCCCTCAATAACAACAAGCAGAGGTGGACCATGGTCTGGCAGCAAATTTACGACCCGTTCGGCAACCCGGTGATCTCCACGCTCATGGCCGCCGTACCGGTGGTGGTGATGCTCGCGGCGCTGGCGTTCTTCCACGTCAAGGCGCATCTGGCGGCGCTGCTGGCGCTGGCTTCCGCCCTGCTGATTTCGATTTTTGCCTTCGGCATGCCGGCGAGCATGGCGGGCTCTGCGGCGTTGTTTGGCGCGGCCAATGGCTTGTTGCCGATCGGCTGGATCGTCCTCAACATCATCTTCCTGCATCGCCTTACCACCGAGAACGGCTCGTTTAAAGTGCTGCAGGATTCTCTCGCGCGCATCACCGATGACCGTCGTTTGCAGTTGCTGCTGATCGCGTTTTGCTTCGGTGCGTTTTTCGAAGGTGCGGCGGGATTCGGTACGCCGGTGGCGGTAACCGGGGCGATTCTGATCGGTCTCGGTTTTTCGCCGCTGGCCGCGTCCGGTCTGGCGCTGATCGCCAACACCGCCCCAGTCGCATTCGGCGCGCTAGGCACGCCGATCATCACGCTGGCCAAAGTCACCGGGCTGGATGAAATGGAGCTGTCGATGATGGTCGGTCGGCAGTTGCCGTTTTTCTCGGTGCTGGTGCCGTTCTGGTTGATCTGGGCGTTTGCCGGTTGGCGCAAGATGCTGGAGATCTGGCCAGCGATTCTGGTGGCGGGCGTCAGCTTCGCGATCCCGCAATTTCTGGTATCTAACTACCACGGGCCGATGCTGGTGGATGTGATCGCCGCGCTGATTTCCATGGCCTGCCTGACGCTGTTCTTGAAGGTGTGGAAACCGGCGACCATTCACACCTCCGCTGCGCTTTCGGGGCGTGTCGACAACTCCAAGGTCGATGAAGAAAAAATCACTGCCAGCGCCGCGTTCAGCGATCAGGCGCGCCCGGCGGTGATGCGCGCATGGATGCCATGGATCATCCTCACCGTGTTTGTGTTTGCCTGGGGCACGCAGGGCTTCAAGAATATGTTCGACACCCGTCCGGCGATTGATCCGGTCACCCAGTCGGCCAAGCTTGATCCCGCCGGCAAACCGCTGCGCGAGGCCAACCCGATTTTCGCCCCGGCGGTGACGTTCACCAGCCTGCACCTGCAAATCGAAAAGGTCCCGCCCGTGGTTGCCGCGCCGAAAGCGGAAGAAGCGGTGTACAAATTCACCTGGCTCACCGCCACCGGCAGCGGGATCTTGCTGGCGGCGATTGTCGGCGGTTTGCTGATGGGCTATTCGATTCCGCAACTGATCAAGCAATACCTGCGCACGTTGTGGGTGGTGCGGTTTTCGCTGATCACCATTGCGGCGATGCTGGCGCTGGGATTCCTCACGCGCTACTCGGGACTCGACGCGACCATGGGTCTGGCGTTTGCGGCGACGGGGATTTTCTATCCGATGTTCGGCACCTTGCTCGGTTGGCTGGGTGTGGCGTTGACCGGTTCGGATACGGCGTCGAACGTTCTGTTTGGCGGGTTGCAGCGGGTGACGTCGGAACAGCTCGGGATCAGTCCGGTGCTGATGGCGGCAGCGAACAGTTCCGGTGGGGTGATGGGCAAAATGGTCGACGCACAATCGATCGTGGTCGCCTCCACCGCGACCCGCTGGTATGGGCATGAGGGCGAGATTCTGCGCTACGTGTTCTTCCACTCGATCGTGTTGGCGATCCTGGTCGGTGGGCTGGTGACGTTGCAGGCGTATGTGGCGCCGTTTACACATATGGTGGTTGGCTCGCATTAGCCAGGTACACCCCATTCCCCTGTGGGAGCGAGCTTGCTCGCGAAGGCGTCCGTTCAGTCAGTGAAGAGGTTGACTGTGCCGGCCTCTTCGCGAGCAAGCTCGCTCTCACAGGGTTCAGGTTGTTAGTGAAATGGTGGTTACAGCGCAGATCCTTGTAGGAGTGAGCCTGCTCGCGATAGCGGTGTGTCAGTCACCACATCGCTCACTGGTCTATCGCTATCGCGAGCAGGCGAAGGCCTACAGGGGATTGTGTCGTACCGTCGATTAATGAGCTACGCACATAACTCTATAGCGAAAATCCGACAAAACCTTTTCCTCTCTCCGGCAGTCACTCCTTAACGAGACCGGCGATGACGCTGGCTGCCCGCTTGGGCCATCCACGACCCTGCTGCCCTGATGAAGAGAGAAAAGGAATCGAACCATGACGATTTCCCGACGCGGATTTCTGATCCTCGGCGCCGTGACCGCCACCGCCTTCGCGATGCCGCCGTTTATCAGCCTCAAGGCCTACGCGGCCAATCTGGAGCAACCGGCCATGAGCAAAGTGACGATCAACGTCAACGGCAAGCCGCGTGCGCTTGACGTCGACACCCGCACCACCCTCCTTGATGCCCTGCGCGAGCACCTGCACCTGACCGGCAGTAAAAAAGGCTGCGACCACGGCCAGTGTGGCGCCTGCACGGTGATCGCCGATGGTCGACGCATCAACTCGTGCCTGACCCTGGCGGTGATGCACGAAGGCAGTGAGATCACCACCATCGAAGGTCTCGGCATGCCCGACAATCTGCACCCGATGCAGGCCGCATTCATCAAGCACGACGGCTATCAGTGTGGCTATTGCACACCGGGGCAGATTTGCTCGGCGGTGGCGGTGATCAAGGAAATCCGCGATGGCATTCCCAGCCACGTCAGTGAAAGCCTCACCGAGGCGCCACGGTTGATTGCCAGTGAGTTTCAGGAACGCATGAGCGGCAACATCTGCCGCTGCGGTGCCTACTCGAACATCATCGAAGCGATCACTGAAGTCGCGGAGGTGCCGGCATGAGACCGTTCAATTACAGCCGCGCCGACTCCCCCGCCGCGGCCGCCGCACAAGCAGCACAAGTTGAAGGTGCGCGGTTTATCGCTGGCGGCACCAACCTGCTCGACCTGATGAAACTCGACATCGAAACGCCGTTGCACCTGATCGACGTCAATCACCTTGGCCTGGACCAGATCGAAGCCACGCCCGAAGGCGGATTGCGCATCGGTGCGCTGGTGCGCAACACCGATCTGGCCGCCGACGCGCGCATCAGAAAAGACTACGCCCTGCTCTCCCGCGCCCTGCTCGCCGGGGCTTCCGGGCAGTTGCGCAACATGGCCACCACCGCCGGCAATCTGTTGCAACGCACGCGCTGTCCCTACTTCTACGACACGAATCAGGCCTGCAACAAACGCCAACCCGGCAGCGGTTGCGCAGCGATTGGCGGAGTCAGTCGGCAACTGGGCATCATCGGCGTCAGCGACGCGTGCATCGCCACGCACCCGAGCGACATGGCAATTGCCATGCGCGCGCTCGATGCGCAGATTGAAACGGTGAAACCCGATGGCACGACCCGCAGCATCGCCATGGCCGATTTCCATCAATTGCCCGGCACCACGCCGAACATCGAAACCAGCCTCACGCCCGGCGAGTTCATCACCTCGGTGACATTGCCCGCACCGCTTGGCGGCACTCACGTTTATCACAAGGTGCGCGATCGCTCGTCCTATGCGTTCGCGCTGGTGTCGGTCGGTCTGATCCTGCAAAAGGACGGCAGCGGCCGCATCGCCGTCGGCGGTATCGCGCCGAAACCCTGGCGGGTTGAAGCCGCCGAAGCGTTGCTGCCCCAAGGCGCCAAAGCGGTCAGCGCACGCCTGCTCGACGGCGCCACGCCGACCCACGACAACCAATTCAAACTGACCCTGGTCGAGCGCACGCTCGGTTCGGTGTTGGCGCAAGCGAGGGATGAAGCATGAAATTCGACACGCCCGCCACCACCAACTCGATCGACCAGTTGAAGGTCATCGGCCAACCCACCGACCGCATCGAAGGCCCGCTGAAAACCAGCGGTCAGGCGCCTTACGCCTACGAGCAGCATGAGGCGGTGGCCAATCAGGCTTACGGTGTCATGGTCGGCTCAGCCATCGCCAAGGGCCGCATCAACAATATCGATCTTGAACAGGCGAAAGCCGCGCCGGGTGTGCTGGCCATCGTCACCGCCGCCAACGCCGGCAAGCTCGGCAAGGGCAAATACAACGCCGCGCATTTGTTGGCCGGGCCGGAGATTCAGCACTATCACCAGGCTGTTGCACTGGTGGTTGCCGAGACGTTCGAGCAGGCCCGTGCGGCTGCGCAATTGGTCAAGGTCGACTACGTCGCGGCCAAAGGCGAGTTCGATCTGGCCAGCGTGCGTGGCCAAGGCGTCGAGCCGAAAGACGAGTTGCCCGACGTCAGCCACGGTGATTTCGCCAAGGCCTTCGCCGCCGCGCCGGTGCAGTTCGATCAGACCTACACCACGCCGGATCAGTCCCACGCGATGATGGAGCCGCACGCCACGCTGGCGGCTTGGAAAGGCGATCAACTGACCTTGTGGACGTCGAACCAGATGATCGCGTGGAGCGTCGGCGACATCGCCACAACGCTCGGTTTGCCCAAGGAAAAGGTGCGGCTGATTTCGCCGTACATTGGTGGCGGTTTCGGCGGCAAGTTGTTCGTGCGCGCCGATGCGATTCTTGCCGCCCTCGGTGCGCGCATGGCTGGCAGGCCGGTAAAAGTCGCCCTCGCCCGCCCGCAGATCGCCAACAACACCACCCACCGCCCGGCGACGATTCAGCGCATTCGCATGGGCGCGACAGCGGACGGCAAACTCACTGCGATCGCCCACGAAGGCTGGTCGGGCAATCTCGCGGAAGGCAAAGTCGAGGTTGCGGCGCAGCCGAGCCAGTTGTTGTACGCGGCGGAAAATCGCCTGGTCAGCATGCGCCTTGCGCCGCTGGATTTGCCCGAAGGCAACGCCATGCGCGCACCCGGTGAAACCCCGGGGCTGATGGTCCTGGAAATTGCCATGGACGAGATGGCCGAGCAGCTCAAGCTTGATCCGGTCCAGTTCCGCATTCTCAACGACACGCAGGTCGATCCGGTGAAAACCGAGCGGCCGTTTTCGCAGCGGCGCCTGATCGAATGCCTGCAAACCGGTGCCGAGAAATTCGGTTGGGACAAACGCAATGCGCAACCAGGTGCACGGCGTGAGGGTCGCTGGCTGATCGGCATGGGCGTCGCGGCGGCGATCCGCAACAACCTGCTGGTCAAGTCGGGCGCGCGGGTGCGGCTGGAGCACGATGGCAAGGTCACGGTAGAAACCGACATGACCGATATCGGCACCGGCAGCTACACGATCATCGCGCAGACGGCGGCCGAGATGATGGGCGTTGGTTTGAAGGATGTGAGCGTGCATCTGGGCGATTCGAACTTTCCGGTGTCCGCAGGTTCCGGCGGGCAATTTGGCGCTAACTGCTCGACTGCCGGGGTGTATGCCGCGTGCATGAAGCTGCGTGAGGCGGTGGCTGGCAAGTTGGGCATGGCGGCGGATCAGGCGGAGTTTGTCGACGGTGAGGTGCGCGTCGGCAGCAAGAGCTTGCCATTGCGCAATGCGACTGAAGGCGGCGCGCTCGTAGGCGAGGACAGCATCGAGTTCGGTGATCTGGCCGAGAAGTATCAGCAGTCGACCTTCGGTGCGCATTTCGTCGAAGTCGCTGTCGACGCTGCCACCGGTGAAGTACGCGTGCGGCGCATGTTGGCGGTGTGTGCAGCGGGGCGGATTCTCAATCCGAAAGCGGCGCGCAGCCAGGTTATCGGCGCGATGACTATGGGCGTTGGTGCGGCGTTGATGGAAGAGTTGGCGGTGGACAAGAAACTCGGCTTTTTCGTCAATCATGATCTCGCCGGATATGAAGTGCCGGTGCATGCCGATATTCCGCATCAGGAAGTGATTTTTCTTGATGAGACCGATCCGGTGTCTTCGCCGATGAAGGCCAAAGGTGTTGGTGAGTTAGGGATTTGCGGGGTCAGTGCGGCGGTGGCGAATGCGATTTACAACGCCACGGGGGCTAGGGTGCGGGAGTATCCGATTACGCTGGACAAGATTTTGTCGTCGTTGCCGGAGATGATCTGAAAGCCCCGGAAAAGCCCCTCACCCTAGCCCTCTCCCAGAGGGAGAGGGAACCGATTGGGGGATATTGGAGAATTTCACCGACCTGAAAGCTCCAATGTGAATCCATAATCGACTCGGTCTCTCAAGTCGATGTATGACGCAAGACACTGCGGTCGGCCCCCTCTCCCTCCGGGAGAGGGCTGGGGTGAGGGAAATTGGAGAATTTCACCGACCTGAAAGCTTCAATGTGAATCCATAATCGACTCGGTCTCCCAGGTCGATGTATGACGCCAGACACCTCGGTCGGCCCCCTCTCCCTCCGGGAGAGGGCTGGGGTGAGGGAAGCGCTTCACTCGGAACGCGAATACTGCTCATCACTCACCTGCTCCATCCACTCCACCACCTTGCCATCCTGCACTTCAGCAATAGCAATATGCGTCATCGCCGTAGTCGGCGCCGCCCCGTGCCAATGCTTTGCCCCCGGCGCGATCCACACCGTATCCCCAGGACGAATCTCACGCACCGGCTGCCCCCATTCCTGCACAAACCCGGAACCGGCCGTGACGATCAATGTCTGTCCCAACGGATGCGTGTGCCAAGCGGTACGCGCGCCCGGCTCAAATGTCACCGTCGCACCACTGACCCGCGCCTCGTCTGTGCCTTTGAACGGCGCATCGACACGAACAGTGCCTGTGAACCAATCCGCCGGGCCTCTGGCCGAAGGTTGCGAGCCATTGGGCGTGACCGTCACACGCGGGGTTTCATCGGCCTGCACCTCACCCGCCAACAGAGATAGGGTCAACGCAGAAGCAGCAATCGGGTTCATGGTGGTTCCTCCGGATATTCAATGCCACCACTGTATCGACACCAACTCTTCAGATAATCGACTAGAATTAAAAAAAACTTATGCAGGACACTCATCAATGCTTCGGGAAAACGCCACTGACCTCCTCGCCTTCCTCGCCGTAGCCCGCGAGCGCAGTTTCACCAAAGCGGCGGCCAAACTCGGCGTATCGCAATCGGCGCTCAGCCACACGATTCGCGCCCTCGAAGCCCGTTTGGGCCTGCGTCTGCTGACCCGCACTACTCGCAGCGTCTCGCCCACCGAAGCCGGTCAACATCTGCTGCAAACCATCGGCCCGCGCTTCGAAGAAATCGAACTGGAACTCGCGGCGCTGAGTAACCTGCGCGACACCCCCGCCGGAAAGCTTCGCATCAGTGCCACCGATCATTCGCTGGACTGGCTGCTGCGCCCGGTGCTCAAAGACTTTCTGCCGCAGTACCCGGACATCGCCGTCGAAGTCTGCTGCGATTATGGTTTCGTCGACATCGCCGGCCAGGGTTTCGACGCCGGCGTGCGCCTGGGCGAAGACGTCGCACAAGGCATGATCGCCACCCGCATCGGTCCCGACATGCGCATGGCGGTGGTGGGTTCACCCGCCTATTTCGCCAAACGCACCCCGCCGCAAACGCCAAGGGATCTGACCGACCACGCCTGCAATAACCTGCGCCTGCCCACCAATGGCGGGTTGTACAGCTGGGAATTCGAAAAGGCTGGGGAAAGCCTGAAAGTGCGAGTATCCGGGCAGATCACCCTGAACGGCGTCTACCCGTTGCTCGACGCTGCGCTGGACGGTTTTGGCCTGAGTTACATCCCGGAAAACGTCGTCGCGCCGTATCTGGCCGACGGTCGTCTACTGCAGGTGCTGGAGGATTGGTGCCCGACGTTTGCTGGATATCACCTGTATTACCCGAGTCGACGTCAGGCAGCACCGGCGTTTGCGTTGTTGCTGGAGGCGTTGCGCTATCGCGCTTGAGCGACTTGTCACGTTTTAAAGCAACCCGCAGCGCCCCAAGACGCCTTGGCTATCTGCACGGCCGCGTACACAGAGTTCGCCGTCACTGTTGCAATCTGCCCGCGCTGCATGCCCAGACAAACATACTGTTCGTTATGGGCGTACGCAGCGAACAAAATCAGCAAGAGACAAACCCCGGTGCAATAGGTGAACCTGCGGCCTTGCACGTCCATGATCGTTCTTCTTTGGTGAGGCAGGAATCTCCATACTCACCGACAAACACCCCCCTTCCAACTGTCAGATATGACAGTCTTTCAGACCGTTTCGAAATTAATACAACCCTGAACCAACGCGAAGTCGCGATCGTTTGGCGAGCTCGATCAACCCATCAACGCAATCAGTTGATGCCGCTGCGCATCCGTGAGCATCGGCCCGAACCCGGCCTTGGCGTTATCGGCCATGTAACGTGGATTGCCCGTGCCCGGGATCACGCAGGTCACCGCTGAATGCGAGAGCAGAAACTTCAACGCCAGTTGCGGCCAACTGTTGACCTGCACGTCCGACACCCAGCCCGGCAGCGGTTTGCCTTTGAGCCGGGCCAGCAGTCCCCCGCCACCGAACGGCCGATTACAGATCACTGCCACGCCACGCTCGCGACACAGTGGCAGAATGCGTTTTTCCACGCCACGGTCATCGAGGGCGTAATTGATTTGCAGAAAATCCAGTTGTTCGGCCTTCAGCACCGCTTCGACTTCTTCATAGGCCGAGTCCGTGTAATGGGTGATGCCGATGTAACGGATGCGCCCCTGGGCTTTCCATTCACGCAGGGTCGGCAGGTGGGTCTGCCAGTCGAGCAGGTTGTGGATCTGCATCAGGTCGATGCGTTCGGTGCGCAGCAGGCTGAATGACTGCTCCATCTGCGCGATGCCCTCCTCGCGTCCGCGCGTCCACACTTTGGTCGCCAGAAACGCCGGCGAGCGTGGTTCGTGGATCGACAGCAGTTCGCCGGTGGTTTGTTCGGCACGGCCATACATCGGTGAACTGTCGATCAGCGTGCCGCCCTTGGTGAACAGTTCATCAAGCACCGCCGGCAACTGCCGGTAGGCCGGATCGCCGGGCGCGACGTCGAAGCCGCGATAGGTGCCCAGACCCACGATGGGCAGCGACTCGGCGCTGGACGGGATGGCGCGGGTCTGCATGGCGTGGCCTCCGGTAGTCGCGGACGTGGTGGTTGTGGCCAACGCCCGATCAAAGGTGAAGACCGCCGAAACCCCGGCAGCCAGCGTGAGCAATCGGCGACGGGAGTAACCCTCAGTGTGGCTCATGCTGGTTCTCCTGCTGCGTGGATCTGTTGCATGTTGTGTGTGCGAGCGGCCCGGTTGCAGGGCTGGACTACACTGCGACAGCGATTCTTCACACACCGTTAAAAGTAGCCGAATGTCCCGAACCCTGATGTCACTCGTCGCATTGATCGTTGCCGTGTACCTGGTGCTGTGTGCGGCGCTGTTCTTTTTTCAGCGCTCGCTGATCTATTTTCCGCAGCCCAATGCCTTCACTTCCGCTGACTCACGGATGACACTCTCGATGCCGGACGCACAGGTTTCGGTGGTCACTCGTGAGCGCGTCGGCGCGCGGGCGTTGATCTATTTCGGCGGCAATGCCGAGGATGTGTCGCGCAATCTGCCGGAGTTTGCCGAGGCGTTTCCTGATTACGCGGTGTATCTGCTCAACTATCGCGGTTTCGGTGGCAGCGACGGTTCAGCGTCCGAGGCGGCGATTGCCGAGGATGCGCTGGCGCTGTTTGATCAGGTCTACGCCAGTCACCCGCAGGTTGCCGTGGTCGGGCGCAGCCTCGGTTCCGGTGTCGCGATACGTCTGGCCAGTCAGCGGCCGGTGCAGCAGCTGATTCTGGTGACGCCTTACAACAGCCTTGAAGAAATCGCGGCGCGGCAATATCCGTGGGTGCCGGTGCAGTGGTTGCTCAAGGATCGCTTTGAATCCGGTAAATACGCCGCGCATATCCGCGTGCCGACGTTGCTGCTCGCGGCCAGTGACGATGAGGTGATTCCGCGCGCCAGCACCGAGCGTTTGCTGGAAAATTTCCCGCGCGGCGTGGCGGTGCTCCGGGTGGTGCCGGATTCGGGGCATAACTCGATCTCGGATCGTGCTCAGTACTTGCAGTGGATGGGGGATGTGTTGAATCGCTGATGTTGTTTGCCTGTGATTGTTGTGCTGTTGCTATTGGCCCCATCGCGAGCAGGCTCACTCCTACAGGGGAACGCATTCCAAATGTAGGAGTGAGCCTGCTCGCGATAGCGTCATCCGGCGCAACATAGCGCTCTGTTTGATTCCACTGTTCGTCGCTTCGCCGTAAAGCCTTCACCGCCCCTTGAACCAAGTCCAAAAAGCCCAGTCCTACTCGCGCCGCTTTCTGCGGTTCACTCAACTTTTGCGCTGTCCTCCTTCAGAGCTGCCCGTCTCATGCGCCACGCCGTTCGCTCGTCTCGCTTGGTTTCGCTGTGCCTGCTGATCCTTTCGCCGCTGTTCGCTGCAACCGCCCATGCCGGTGCGGAGCGGCAACTGGTGGCTGCCATCAACGACTATCGTGCCCATCCGCAACGCTGCGATCGACGCCCGGCGCAACGGCTGGCACCGTTGGCGCTGAAGTCGAACCTGGCCTTGCCGATCGGTTATCGCTATGCCGGCGGCATGCGTGAAGCGTTGAAGTCATCCGGGTATTCCGCCGTGGCGGTGCGCAGTATTCGCGTGGTCGGGGCCGAGGACGCCGAGGAGGCTTTCGACCTGCTGCAGGACGAGCACTGCGCCGCGCTGCTGGATGCCAGCTACGCCGACATCGGCGTCAGCCGCTCGCGCAATGAGTGGCAAGTGGTGTTGGCGCAACCAGTGCTCGACCATCGCGTCGGCGATAACCGCAGCGTCGGCAAGGCGCTGCTCGCTGAGGTCAACGCCGCGCGCGCCCGGCCACGGATGTGTGGACGCCAGCGCTTCGCCGCCGCCCGGCCATTGAGCTGGAACGCCGCGCTAGGCGCCGCCGCACAGGGGCACAGCAAAGCCATGGCTTACGGCAACTACTTCGCCCACCGCGATCCGGACGGCGACATGCCCGCCGATCGCGCCCGCGCGGCCGGCTATCGTGGTCGGCAAATTGGCGAAAACATCGCTGCCGGGCAGAGTTCACCGGGCAAGGCCATGGCCGGATGGCTGGCCAGTCCCGGGCATTGCGCCAACCTGATGAACCCGATGTTTACCCAGGTCGGCGCCGGGTTTGCCAGTGAGGCGCGCAGTGATGAAGGGGTTTACTGGACGATGCTGTTTGGTGCGCAGTGACTGTCAGCGTCCAGCCCCAATTTCAACAGTTCCTTGCGCAGCATCGACGGCGCCCGCACGGCCAATCCGGCCTGCCAGTCGAGTGGCAACAAGCGATTGAGCTTTTGCTGGCTGACCTCGGTTGGCGCCAGAAAGCAGCTTTTGTGGTCGCGGATACTGATCATATTCAGCAGCCAGTCATCGCCCTGCTGCGCCATCCAGCCATTGATCATCGGCCGGTGCTTTCGCAGCAAGGCGTCGGCATCCCATACCGTCATTTGCGCGAAAAAGCCTGGCAGGTTGCTCTCGGGTTTCATCCGTTTCGAGTCGGTTGCCAACGCAGCGGCAAGGTTCGACTCGATGCTGGCCTGGCATTCGAGAAAATATTGCCGAGGCCAGTCTGTCGGCAGTTTTGCCCGTGAAGCGAGGTCGGCGTAGGCCTCGATGTCCGCTGGCGTGGTCATCTGCCCGGTGAAATTCAGCGTGTTGTCGAGAATCGCGGTGGCCAGTAATGCGGCACTTTGCACGCTGATCTGCGGCAGCACACCGGCCGTCTGCCAGCGCTGAAAAACCTGAGTTGCCGCCGCGCCGATCAGGCGAATATCGGCGGCAGACCCAAGCTTCTGCTGCCAATAGGTTTCGTACCCTGGATGGTGATCGATGATTTCTACCACCCGCTTGAGCACCACCAACGGGTCGAAATGGTGATAGTCCGAGACATCGACCATGACAAACTCATCGTCCAGCGTCGGCAGGTAATCGTCGAAAGCAGCAGCCCAGCCGAGCACGGTTTGCGAAACACTGGCGTTAGGTTGTGCGCTACTGACGGCGCGGGCGGGAATACCTTGCAGGTTGAGCAATTCTGCGTAGGCGATGCAGCAGGCGTAGGCGTCGATGTCCAGATAGGACGCGCCGGAGGTGATGATTTTCATGGGCCGGCAAATTCGCACATAGTCATGACGTTGTGGTGACAGCGAAAAGATCGCCGCCTCCGGCAGTTCCTGCACAGGATTTATGGTTTACCCGTAGGAGTTGCCGAAGGCTGCGATCTTTTGATCTTCAAGCCGCCCGCTGCCCTCCCGCGACCATCGCCGAAGCCGCCAGCATCGCCCGCAACAACACCGCACACCCGGCCGCCAGATCATCCGGCGCGGCGTTCTCGATTTCGTTGTGGCTGATGCCGCCTTCGCACGGCACGAAGATCATCCCGGCCGGGCCGAGTTCGGCGAGGAAAATCGCGTCATGGCCGGCGCCGCTGACGATGTCCATATTCGACAAGCCAAGCCCTTTCGCTGCGCCGCGCACCGCTTCCACACAGCCTTTTTCGAAGTACAGCGGCGGGAAGTCTGCTGTCGGCGTCAGTTCGAAAGTCAGACCGTGTTCTTCACAGGTGGCCTCGATGACTTGCTTAACTTCGGCAATCATCGAGTCCAGCCGCGCCGGTTCCAGGTGACGGAAGTCGAGGGTCATGCGCACTTCGCCGGGGATGACATTGCGCGAACCGGGATAGGCTTGCAGGCAACCGACCGTGCCGCAGGCGTGAGGTTGATGGCCGAGGGCGGCGCGGTTGACGGCGCCGACGATCACCGAGGCGCCGACCAGCGCGTCTTTACGCAAATGCATCGGCGTCGGGCCGGCATGCGCTTCGACGCCGCGCAGCTTGAGGTCGAACCACTTCTGCCCCAACGCGCCCAGCACGACGCCGATGGTTTTCTGTTCGTCTTCGAGGATCGGGCCTTGTTCGATGTGTGCCTCAAAATAGGCGCCGACCTTATGCCCGCTGACGTTGCGCGGACCGGCGTAACCGATGGCGTTGAGCGCTTCGCCAACGGTGACGCCGTCGGCATCGACTTTGGCGAGGGTTTCTTCGAGGGTGAATTTCTCCGCAAACACCCCGGAGCCCATCATGCACGGGGCGAAGCGCGAGCCTTCTTCGTTGGTCCAGACCACCACTTCCAGCGGCGCTTCGGTTTCCACGCCGAGGTCGTTGAGCGTGCGCAGCACTTCGACACCGGCGAGCACGCCGAAACAGCCGTCGAACTTGCCGCCGGTGGGTTGGGTATCGATGTGGCTGCCGGTCATCACCGGTGGCAGGTTGGGATTGCGCCCGGGACGACGGGCGAAGATGTTGCCGACGGCATCGACGGTGACGCTGCATCCGGCGTCCTTGCACCATTGCACAAAGAGGTCGCGGGCCTGGCGGTCGAGGTCAGTCAGGGCCAGGCGACAGACACCGCCCTTGACCGTCGCGCCGAGTTTGGCCAGCTCCATGAGCGAGGCCCATAGACGATCGCGGTTGATGTGCTGATGGCTCGATTGCAGAACGTCTACGGCTGCGTTCATGGGGATCTCCTCAGGCTGCTTTTCTTATGAGTTTCTTCAGATACATCTCTGCCGCAAGTGAGGCCGTCTTCGCGAGCAAGCTCGCTCCCACACTTGGAATGCGTATCCCTGTGGGAGCGAGCTTGCTCGCGAAGAGGCCTGCATTCACACCGCAGATTTCACTACTGACGGACTGGCGCGCATCACGCACAACCCGTAATAAATAATCCCGCCCAGCGCAGAGCCGGTGAACCAGCCATAGCTGTAAAACCAGCTGAACGCATCGCTGCCCAGCGACAACAAGGTCAACACCACCGGCACCCCGAACGCGAGAAACCCGGCCCAGTTCCACGCCGGATACACGTCATCGCGGTACAACCCAGCCAGGTCCAGTCGCTGTTTCTTGATCAGGAAATAGTCCACCACCATGATCCCGGCAATCGGCCCGAGCAGGCTCGAATAACCGAGCAGCCAATTGGAATACACAGTTTCCAGGCTCACATCGGAAACGATCAGACCGAGTTTTTTCAGCAGTTCATGCCCCATCAACAACAGCCCGACCAACCCGGTCAGCAACACCGCTTTGGTGCGGTTGATCACTTTGGGCGCGATGTTCTGAAAGTCATTGGTCGGCGAAACAATGTTGGCGGCGGTGTTGGTCGACAGCGTGGCGATGATGATCAACGCCATGGCCACCGCCACCCACACCGGACTCTGGATATGACCGATCAGAGTGACCGGATCGGAGACGGTCACACCGACCAGTTTCACCGACGCGGCAGTCATGATCACGCCGAGGGACGCGAACAGAAACATGGTCAGCGGCAGGCCGAAGATCTGCCCGAGAATCTGATCTTTCTGGCTCTTGGCGTAACGGCTGAAGTCCGGAATGTTCAGCGACAACGTCGCCCAGAAGCCAACCATCGCGGTCAGCCCCGCCGCAAAGTAACTGACCACGCTGGCACCCTCCGGACGCTTGGCCGGAATCGCCAGCAGTTCGGTCATCGACACATTGGGCATCGCCCACACCAGCAGACCGATGCCGACCGCCACCAGCAACGGCGCCGACAACGTCTCCAGCCACTTGATCGACTCGGCACCGCGAATCACCACCCACAGGTTCAGCGCCCAGAAGATCATGAAGCCAATCACCTCCCCGGTGCCACCGAGGGATTTCCAGCCCTCGAACACCGAGCCGAGAAACAGGTGAATCGCCAGCCCGCCGAACATCGTTTGAATGCCGAACCAGCCACACGCCACCAACGCCCGAATCAAACACGGCACGTTGGAACCGAGAATACCGAACGATGAGCGCAGCAACACCGGAAACGGGATGCCGTACTTGGTGCCGGGAAAGGCGTTGAGCGTGAGCGGAATCAACACGATGACGTTGGCGAACAGAATCGCCAGCAACGCTTCACCGACCGTCAGGCCAAAGTAGGCGGTGAGCACGCCGCCGAGGGTGTAGGTCGGCACGCAGATCGACATGCCGACCCACAGCGCGGTGATGTGCCATTTGTTCCAGGTTCGTTCGCGCACCTTGGTCGGTGCCATGTCGTGGTTGTAACGGGGACTGTCGAGGACGTCACTGCCGGCTTCGAGTTCGAACAAGCCGTCGCGCTCGGTCACTTGCGATCTGTTCTGTTGCATGGCCGCTCCACTGTTCTTCTGATTATTTTTTTGCTCATCAGGCGGCTGACACACGAGGGTGCGAGCCGGACGATGGCCGGAGGAACTGACAACTTTCGTGCACCGGCCATGGTGTCAGCGGCGGCATCAATAAACGTGCCGGGTGCCCCGCTTGCGCATCGGGCCGAGCGTTAAACGCTTTGCAACTTTCTGATATTCATCAGTTTTAATTATTCACCGGATGAGTTCGCGGAAACTTGTCTGGGTGCTCAGGCTAAACACCTGGCAAGTTGTCCGAACAGACAGGACTCAATCTGGTGCACTGCATTTATTTTCATCGTGAGCGAGCAACCGCAGCTCAACTTCAAGCGGCTGATTTCACATAGGAAATCTTGCTCATATTTCCATCCTGTCAAGTGCGTCAAAATGGTGAGCAGCCTCACCATTTTGGTGATTTCCTATTTTTATCGTTATTTTTCAAACACTTAAAACAGTCATAAGCTTATAAAAAATAATCTTGCTCTATTGCAAATCTGCGACTAGTTTCTATTCCTGACAGCGCTGACAGGAATACACCTTGCAACGCCGTACATCAATAAAACATCTAGAACCGGCACAAGTCGGTCAATGCCTGCGAGGAACTCGGAATGTCTCTGTTGATCCGTGGCGCCACCGTTGTTACCCATGATGAAAGTTATCGCGCCGACGTCTATTGCGCTGACGGCGTGATCAAAGCCATCGGTGAAAACCTTGATATTCCCGCCGGCGCCGAAGTGCTCGACGGCAGCGGCCAATACCTGATGCCCGGCGGCATCGATCCGCACACGCACATGCAACTACCGTTCATGGGCACCGTGGCCAGTGAGGATTTCTACAGTGGCACGGCGGCCGGTCTGGCCGGTGGCACCACATCGATCATCGATTTCGTGATTCCCAATCCGCAGCAGTCATTGATGGAAGCGTTTCATCAGTGGCGCGGCTGGGCGGAAAAGTCGGCTTCCGACTATGGCTTCCACGTCGCGATCACCTGGTGGAGCGAGCAGGTGCGTGAGGAAATGGCCGAGCTGGTCAGCCATCACGGCATCAACAGCTTCAAGCATTTCATGGCGTACAAGAACGCGATCATGGCCGCCGATGACACGCTGGTGGCGAGTTTCGAGCGCTGCCTGGAACTCGGCGCGGTGCCGACCGTGCACGCGGAAAACGGTGAATTGGTTTATCACCTGCAACGCAAGTTGATGGCCCAGGGCATCACCGGGCCGGAAGCGCATCCGCTGTCGCGGCCGTCGCAGGTTGAAGGTGAGGCGGCGAGCCGGGCGATTCGTATCGCTGAAACCATCGGCACACCGTTGTATCTGGTGCACGTTTCGACCAAGGAAGCCCTCGACGAAATCACCTATGCGCGCAGCAAAGGCCAACCGGTGTATGGCGAAGTCCTCGCCGGGCATTTGCTGCTCGACGACAGCGTCTATCAGCACCCGGACTGGCAGACCGCTGCCGGTTACGTGATGAGCCCGCCGTTCCGTCCGCGCGGCCATCAGGAGGCGCTATGGCACGGACTGCAAAACGGCAATCTGCACACCACCGCGACTGACCACTGCTGCTTCTGCGCCGAGCAAAAAGCCGCCGGGCGCGACGACTTCAGCAAGATTCCCAACGGTACGGCTGGCATCGAAGATCGCATGGCGGTGCTGTGGGACGAAGGCGTTAACAGTGGACGTTTGTCGATGCAGGATTTCGTCGCCCTCACCTCCACCAACACCGCGAAGATCTTCAACCTCTATCCGCGCAAAGGTGCGATTCGCGTCGGCGCCGATGCCGATCTGGTGCTGTGGGACCCGCAAGGCACCCGCACCATTTCCGCCAAGACCCACCATCAGCAGGTGGACTTCAACATCTTCGAAGGCAAGACCGTGCGCGGCGTGCCGAGCCATACCGTCAGCCAGGGCCGGGTGGTCTGGGCCGATGGTGATTTGCGCGCCGAGCGTGGTGCCGGGCGGTACATCGAACGGCCGGCGTATCCGGCGGTGTTTGATTTGCTGAGCAAGCGGGCTGAGCAACATAAGCCAGTTGCTGTGAAACGCTGACATCCAGGCCTTCGGCCTTCGCGAGCAAGCTCGCTCCCACATTTGAAATGCATTCCCCTGTGGGAGCGAGCTTGCTCGCGAAGAGGCCATCCAGAACGCCACAAAAACCACTGCCCATCAGAGGCAGAGAACCTCAATAACCGTGAGGCAAAAAACCGTGATCGAGACCCTCAACCATCTCCCCCACCCGCACGAAAGCGCGGCCGCCCTCGCCGGGCATTTCACCGATCTGGCGCCGCCGCTCAACGACCGGCAGGCGCATCTGGAAGCCTCGCGCTGCCTGTATTGCTATGACGCGCCATGCGTCAATGCGTGCCCGAGCGAGATCGATATCCCGTCGTTCATCCGCAACATTCATCAGGACAACGTCCCTGGCGCGGCGCAAAAAATTCTCTCGGCGAACATCCTTGGCGGCAGTTGCGCACGAGTCTGTCCAACCGAAATCCTCTGTCAGCAAGCCTGCGTGCGCAACAACGCTCAGGAATGCGCGCCGGTGCTGATCGGCCTGCTGCAACGCTACGCCGTCGACAACGCACACTTCACCGAGCACCCGTTCCAGCGCGCCGCCACCACCGGCAAAAGGATTGCCGTGGTCGGCGCCGGCCCCGCCGGCTTGTCCTGCGCGCACCGCAGCGCCATGCACGGTCACGACGTGGTGATTTTCGAAGCACGGGAGAAGGCTGGCGGTCTCAATGAATACGGGATCGCCAAGTACAAACTGGTCGACGACTATGCGCAGAAGGAACTGGATTTCCTCTTGCAGATCGGCGGCATCGAGATTCGTCATGGGCAAAAACTCGGCGAGAATCTGACGCTGAGTGAACTGCATCAACAGTTCGACGCGGTGTTCCTCGGCCTCGGCCTCAATGCCAGCAAACAGCTCGGCCTGTCCCACGAAGATGCCCCGGGCCTGCTCGCCGCCACCGATTACATCCGCGAACTGCGCCAGGCCGATGACCTCACGCAACTGCCGCTGGCCGAACGCTGCATCGTCCTCGGCGCCGGCAACACCGCGATCGACATGGCCGTGCAAATGGCTCGCCTCGGTGCCCGTGATGTGAATCTGGTGTATCGCCGTGGCGCCGCCGACATGGGCGCAACCGGTCACGAACAAGACATTGCCAAAGCCAATCAGGTGCGCCTGCTGACCTGGGCGCAACCGGAAGAGGTGCTGCTCGACGCTCACGGCCATGTGCGCGGCATGCGTTTCGCTCGCACCGATCTGGTCGACGGTCGCCTGCAAACTACCGGCGAAACCTTCGAACTGGCCGCTGATGCGATCTTCAAAGCCATCGGCCAGGCCTTCGACGGCAGCGCCCTCGCCGACCCGTTGGCCCGTGAACTCAAGCGTCAGGGCGAACGCATTCAGGTCGATGAAAACCTGCGCACCAGCATCCCCGGCGTGTATGCCGGCGGCGACTGCACCAGCCTCGATCAGGACCTCACCGTGCAAGCCGTGCAGCACGGCAAACGCGCCGCCGAGGCGATCAACGTTCAACTGATGCTTAACGTGGAGGCTGCGTAAATGGCCGATTTGTCGATTGTCTTCGCTGGCATCAAAGCGCCGAATCCGTTCTGGCTGGCCTCCGCGCCGCCGACTGACAAGGCCTACAACGTGGTTCGCGCTTTCGAAGCGGGCTGGGGTGGCGTGGTGTGGAAAACCCTCGGAGAGGATCCGGCGGCGGTCAACGTCTCGTCGCGTTACTCAGCGCATTACGGCAACAACCGCGAAGTGCTCGGCATCAACAACATCGAGCTGATCACCGACCGTTCGCTGGAAATCAACCTGCGCGAAATCACTCAGGTGAAGAAGGACTGGCCGGATCGCGCGCTGATCGTTTCGCTGATGGTGCCGTGCGTCGAGGAGTCGTGGAAACACATTCTGCCGCTGGTGGAAGCCACGGGTGCTGACGGCATCGAATTGAACTTCGGTTGCCCGCACGGCATGCCCGAACGTGGTATGGGCGCGGCGGTCGGTCAGGTGCCGGAGTACGTCGAGCAGGTGACGCGCTGGTGCAAGACCTATTGCTCGCTGCCGGTGATCGTCAAGCTGACGCCGAACATCACCGACATCCGCGTCGCCGCCCGCGCGGCCCATCGCGGTGGCGCCGATGCGGTGTCGCTGATCAATACGATCAACTCGATCACCAGTGTCGATCTGGAGCACATGGTCGCCCTGCCCACCGTCGGCAGCAAAAGCACCCACGGCGGTTACTGCGGCTCGGCGGTGAAGCCGATTGCGCTGAACATGGTCGCCGAAATCGCCCGCGATCCGCAAACCCAGGGCCTGCCGATCTGCGGCATTGGCGGCATCGGCAGTTGGCGCGATGCGGCGGAATTCATGGCGCTGGGCAGCGGCGCGGTGCAGGTGTGCACGGCGGCGATGCTGCATGGCTTCCGCATTGTCGAGGAGATGAAGGACGGTTTGTCGCGGTGGATGGACAGTCAGGGTTACGCCAACATTGCCGAGTTTTCCGGGCGTGCGGTGGGCAATACCACCGACTGGAAGTACCTCGACATCAACTATCAGGTGATCGCGAAAATTGACCAGGACGCATGCATTGGGTGCGGGCGTTGCCATATTGCTTGTGAGGACACTTCACACCAGGCGATCGGCAGTCTGAAGCAGGCGGACGGCACGCATAAATATGAAGTGATTGATGAGGAGTGTGTGGGTTGTAACTTGTGCCAGATCACTTGTCCGGTGGCGGATTGCATAGAGATGGTGCCGATGGAGACTGGGAAACCGTTTCTGGACTGGAATCATGATCCGCGCAATCCGTATCACGTTGCGGTCTAGATCGCCGACTGATCCAACAGCCCCCTCACCCTAACCCTCTCCCAAAGGGAGAGGGGACTGATTGGGGGATGCTGCAAAACTCCGCCGACCTGAAAGCGCTGTTGTGAATCCATAATCGACTAGGGGTTCACAGGTAAGAACTGCTTTGAATCCTTAATCGAAACAGGCACAGGCTCGGACGGCTTTTTGAACCATAATCGACCGGATTTTTCAGGTCGATGTAACTCGCAAGACACTTCGGTCGGCCCCCTCTCCCTCCGGGAGAGGGCTGGGGTGAGGGTCTGCTTTTAGGGCTCCAACCCGATCCCACGCAAGATCACACTCGTCACCGTCTGCACCGCCCGCTCGAACTGCATATCCGACAACGGCTGATGTTCATTCAGAATATTCACCTGATGATCAAAGTCAGCATAGTGCTGGGTCGACGCCCAGATCATGTACAGCAGACTCGACGGCTCCACCGGCAGAATCCGCTTGTCCTCGACCCACTGGCGAATCTTCGCTTCCTTCATCTTCGCCCAGTCATACAGGCTGACATCCAGCGCCTCACCCAAGGTTGGCGCGCCGTGGATGATTTCGTTGGCCCAGACTTTCGAGCCGTACGGCCGACTGCGCGAGTGGTTCATCTTGGCGCGGATGTAGCTGCTCAGCACCACGCGCGGGTCGTCGAACATTTCGAAGCACAGTGCGTCCTGCTTCCACACTTCCAGCAGGTCGAACAGCACCGCGCTGTACAGCTCGCTCTTGGTGCTGAAATAGTAATGCAGGTTGGAACGCGGCAGTTGCACTTCAGCCGCGATGTCGGCCATGGCGGTGCCGCCGAAGCCTTTTTCGGCGAAGACTTTTTCCGCCGCCAGGAGAATTTTCTCGACGTTACTGCGACGAATCTCGATCTTGTGATTGCCCATGAGGGCTCCCTGACAACAGCGTTGCCCAAGACTAGCATCCGCTCTGCTCCGCGGGCGACCGCTGCAAACAAAACTTCGTACTGGCGGCAGCGGATGGCTAAACTGACGCTTCTTCACTCCTGCCTCAGAGGTATTCGCGATGCTGTTCAAGAACGTCCTGACCACCACTGCCCTGCTCGCTTCGCTGTTCGCCGCATCTTCCGTATTCGCCCACGCCCACCTGAAAAGCCAGACCCCGGCCGCCGACAGCACCGTCGCCGCCCCTGCCGATTTGCGCCTGACCTTTTCCGAAGGCGTCGAAGCCAGTTTCACTAAAGTTACCGTGACCAAGGATGGCGCACCGGTCGCGGTCAAGGCGCTGACCACCGAAGGCGACAAGAAAACCCTGATCGTCACCCCTGCTGCACCGCTGACCGCTGGCGAGTACAAAGTCGAATGGCACGCGGTGTCGGTCGATACGCACAAAAGCGAAGGCGCTTATCAGTTCAAGGTTGGTCAGTAATTCATGAGTGAAGCGCTGGTGCTGTGCCGCTTTGTGCATTTCATCGTGGTGTTGATGCTGTTCGGGGCCTGGCTGTTCAGGCCGGTGCTGCTCAAGGATGAAGCGCTGCAAGTGGATCGGCACCTGGCGCGACTGGCGCGTTGGCTGGCTGCGGTGGCGCTGGTCAGCGGGATTGTCTGGGCACTTTTGATCACTGCGAGCATGGCCGGCTCGGCAGCGGCGGCGTTTGATCCGGATACGGTTGCGCTGGTGCTGGGCAATACGTTTTTTGGTCAGGTATGGCGCTGGCATTTGCTGATCAATGCCGCGCTGTTGGCGCTGTTGTTTACGCCTTGGCGCTCAAGCATGCCGATGCGACTGGGCTTAAGCGCATTGTTGCTCGCGACCCTGGCCCCGGTCGGACACGGCGCCATGCTCGACGGGTTGAGCGGGCAATTGCTGATTCTCAACCAGATCGTGCATCTGACCTGCGTGGCGGCGTGGCTGGGCGGATTGTTGTTGCTGGTGATGATTCTGCGTCAGCCGACGGAACCGATGCGTGAAGTATTGCGGCGTTTCAGCGGCCTCGGTTATGCGCTGGTCGCGGGGCTGCTGCTGACGGGATTGATCAATGTGCGCGTGCTGACCGGCCAGTGGTGGCCGACGCCGTTGTTCAGCGGGTTTGCGTTGATTCTGTTGATCAAGGCGCTGATCGTACTGGGGATGCTTGGGTTGGCGCTGTTCAACCGCTTGCGGGTTGATGATTGCGAACAACGCATGGGCGCGCTCAGGCGCAGTGTGATGCTCGAATGGCTGCTCGGCATTGGCGCGGTGGCGGCCGTCTCGCTGCTCGGTACCCTACCGCCAATGATCGCTGGATAAACACCGTCCAAATGTGGGAGCGAGCTTGCTCGCGAAGGCGGTGTGTCAGATAAAGAAATGTCACGGATACATCACTTTCGCGAGCAAGCTCGCTCCCACAGGGTTATGCATTGATCAGTGGGGTTGTGTATCGCCCGCTGCGGTGTCGATGCTGACGACCACCGACATCCCCGGCCGCAACCGTTCCTCTTCCTGCTGATCCGGATCGATGGTGATCCGCACCGGCACGCGCTGAGCAATTTTCACAAAGTTGCCAGTAGCGTTATCCGCCTGTAACAAGGCAAATTCCGACCCCGTCCCCGGGGAAATATGCTGCACATGCCCGGTGAATTTGCGGTGGTTCAAGGCATCGACAGTGAAGCGCACCGGTTGCCCGACCCGCACATTATCCATCTGTGTTTCCTTCATGTTGGCGATCACCCATTTCTGGTTCGGCACCAACGCCATCAACTGCGCCCCGGAGTTGACGTAGGCGCCGAGGCGCACGCCGATCTGCCCAAGCTGACCGTCACGCGGGGCAACGATGCGCGTATTCGACAGATCGATTCGCGCCAGTTGCACCGCCGCTTCGGCGCTGGCCACTGCCGCTTCCAGCGAGCCGCGATTGACGATCACCGTTTGCAGATCCTGACGGGCGATTTCCAGATTGGCCTTGGCCTGCGCGACCGCCGCAATGCTTTGCGCATTGGCCGCCAGCGCCACGTCCATCTCGCGTTTTGACACCGATCCGTCGCGCACCAATTCCTGGTTACGACGAAGATCGGCCTCGCTTTTGCGCAACTGCGCTTCGCTGTCAGCCTGTACGGCCTGACGCAATTTGATCGTCGCCTCGGCGCTGTTGCGTTGCTGCACCACATTGGCCAATGCAGCTTTCTGCACCGCCAGCTGCGCCAGCGACTGGTCGAGACGCTGCTGATAGATGCGGTCGTCCAGCCGCACGAGCAAATCGCCGGCCTTCACATACTGGAAATCCTGCACCGGCACTTCATAGACGTAACCGGCGAGCTGCGGGCCGATGATCGTCACCTGCCCGCGCACCAACGCGTTTTCGGTGGTTTCGACCGCACTGCTGAACGGCGGCAATTGCCAGGCATACAGCACGATCAGCACACCAACGATGGCAATCGCGGCAAACCCCAGCGAGGAAATAATGCGCACCCGCAGCGAACGTGGTTCGGTGTTTGGCGATGACGGCGGCGCCTCACCTTCGGGCGTGGCAGCGATGGCATTGGTGGTAGTGGTGGTCGGTTCGGTCATGAAGAAGTGGCACCGCTCGAAGGTGTGGATGGCGCCGTGGCGACGGCTTTGGTGGTGCTCATCAGCCACAGCGCACGAATGGACAGCCAGATCATGGTCAACACCGCAATCACGGCGATCAGCATGAACACATCGTTATAGGCCAGCACGTTGGCCTCACGGGTAGCGGCGTTGGACAGGCTGCGAATCCCCGCCAGGTTGCGCAGACTCGGGTCGGCCAGCAACGAGCCGTACGCCGAGCCGCCGCTCTGCACGCGTGCGGCCACCAAAGGGTCAGACAGCGTCAGGTGCTCAACGATTTGACTGGAATGAAATTTTTCCCGGACGATCTGAAAAGTGCCCAGAAGTGCCGCACCGAGCAGGCCGCCGAGGTTATTGCAGATCCCGAACAGCACCGAAAAGCTCACCAGATTGCGCGGATTGGTCAGCACGTTGCGCGTGCCGAAAACCATGGTCGGGCCGAGGAAAAACGTGCTGCCGAAGGCCAGCAGAAACTGACTGAAGTAAAGATTTTGCGGGCGGGTCAGGTTGTTGGAAAAGCTGTCCATCACCGACCCGGTAGCCATCAGACCCAGCGAGATGATCAACGGCATCAGCAGGTGCTTGGGGTCGATCGTCAGTGCGCTGGTCAACAGTCCCGCGACACTGCCGATCAGCATCACCACATACAGGCTGTGCAACTGCTCGTAGCCCATGTTCAGGTTCTGCATGAAACCCACCGCACCGGTGGACTGCTCCGAGGTGACCATGCGAATCAGGGTCACCGCTAGCGCGAGGCGGATCATCGTCCCGCTGCCCAGCCAACGGGTCATCAGCAGCGGGTTGCTGCGGTTATGTTCGATGGCCAGACCGGCGATGATCAAGGCAATCGAAGCAGCCAACGCATAGCCAATCCAGTCGGCCTCCAGCCACCAGTCAATCCGCCCCAGCGACAACACCGCACACAGCAGCGCCACGCCAGTGGCGAGAATGGCGAAGGTGAGGAAGTCGAGTTTTTCGAAGGTTTTGAAACGGTCGCCGGGCGGTAATTTGAGCAGCAAAACGCAGCCGAGCGACAGTAACGCCATGCCCAGTTCGAACAGGTACAAGCCGCGCCATTCGGCGATCTGCAGCAAGTCTTCGGAAAATAATCGCGCCAGCGGCAGCGCCAGTTGCGAGGTGCCGAGGCCGAGCACCAGCGCCTTCAGCCGCCACTTCGCCGGGAACGCCTGGACCATGTAATACAGGCCCAGCGAACTCAGCGCCGCGCCGACCATGCCGTGGGCCGCGCGCACCGCCACCGCCGAATTGAGGTCATTGACGAACAGATGGCCGAAGGTCACCAGCGCATACAACACCAGGAACACTTCGGTGAACGCGCGCAAACCGAACTGCTGGCGAAACTTCACCAGCAGCAGGTTCATCGACACGTTGGTCATCACGTACGCCGCCGGTAACCAGGCCATTTCCGCCGTGGTCGCACCGAGTGCGCCTTGCAGATAAGGCAGATTGGCCACCACCAGCGAGTTGCCCAGACCACCGGTCACCGCCACCAGCAAACCGACCAGCGCGTAGGCCAGACGCTTGGGGTTGGAGTGCAACGGCGTCGAGGGGGAACCGGGCAGACTGGGCTTTTCGTGGGGCTGCCAGTTGCGCGGGGCGTATTGATCCATGGAAAGGCCTTGTGCGGAAGGTGGGTGAAGTTTGCCGCAAATTCACCGGCAACACACATCCCATGGACAACACAAATCCCTTGTAGGAGTGAGCCTGCTCGCGATCGCGTTGTATCAATGATGGAAATGTCGACTGATACACCGCTATCGCGAGCAGGCTCACTCCCACAAGGGTTCTGTGTGATGGTCGGAGTCATCGCACAACTTGCTGTTGACATTCCCGTAAAACCTAGGAAATATCCGCACCCATGTTGTACGACGACGTATAACAAATAATAAAAACAACAAACGAAACAGGGAGCGTCACAGTGAGCACACTCGTCTGCAGTTCCGTCCGCCCTTCCCGTCTTTCCGTCACCCGCCCGCGTACCGCTTTAAGTCTGATCGGCTGCAGCAGCCTCGCCCTCGCCTTGCCGATGAGCGCCGAAGCCGAAGGTTTTCTCGACGACAGCAAAGCCACGCTGAACCTGCGCAACGCCTACTTCAACCGCAACATCGTCAACCCGGCCAACCCGCAGGGCAAGGCTGAGGAGTGGACGCAGAACTTCATCCTCGACGCCAAGTCCGGCTTCACTCAAGGCACCGTCGGTTTCGGCATTGATCTGCTGGGAATGTATTCGCAGAAACTCGATGGCGGCAAAGGCACCGGCGGCACACAACTGTTGCCGATCCACGATGACGGGCGCCCGGCGGACAATTTCGGACGGCTCGGCGTGGCGCTGAAAGCCAAGGTGTCGAAGACTGAATTGAAGGTCGGCGAGTGGATGCCGGTGCTGCCGATCCTGCGTTCCGATGATGGCCGCTCGCTGCCGCAGACCTTTCGCGGAGGCCAGATCACTTCCACCGAGATCAATGGCCTGACCGTCTACGGCGGCCAGTTCCGCGGCAACAGCCCGCGCAACGATGCGAGCATGGAAGACATGTCAATGAACGGCCGTGGCGCGTTCACTTCCGATCGCTTCAACTTCGGCGGCGGCGAGTACAGCTTCAACGACAAGCGCACGCAGGTTGGTGTTTGGTACGCCGAACTCACGGACATCTACCAGCAGCAGTATTTCAACCTCAGCCACAGCCAGCCGTTGGGCGACTGGACGCTGGGTGCCAACCTCGGTTTCTTCACCGGCAAGGAAGACGGCAGCGCCCAGGCCGGCGACCTCGACAACAAGACTGCGTTCGCCCTGCTTTCGGCCAAATACGGTGGCAACACGTTCTATGTCGGCCTGCAAAAACTCAGCGGCGACGACGCGTGGATGCGGGTCAATGGCACCAGCGGCGGCACCCTCGCCAACGACAGTTACAACGCCAGTTATGACAACGCCAAGGAACGTTCCTGGCAACTGCGCCACGACTACAACTTCGTCGTACTCGGCGTTCCCGGTCTGACCCTGATGAACCGCTACATCAGCGGCGACAACGTGCACACCGCCACCACCAATGACGGCAAGGAATGGGGCCGCGAGTCGGAACTGGCCTACACCGTGCAAAGCGGGCCACTGAAAAATCTCAACGTGAAATGGCGTAACGCGACGATACGCCGGGACTTCAGCACCAACGAGTTTGATGAAAACCGGATCTTTATCAGTTATCCGATTTCGTTGTTATAACCACCAGGCGCCGCAAACCCCCTGTAGGCCTTCGCCTGCTCGCGATAGCGGTGTGTCAGCCGCCTCTTCCTCAACTGGCACACCGCTATCGCGAGCAGGCGAGGCCTACAGGGGATTGCATTGCAAGGAGGGAATTGTGCTGAAGGGAGAGGAACCGGGCCTTCCGTCATCTACACCAAAAGTCGCGTTGACAAGTTCCGGAAACCCTACCGATACTTCAGCGCAGTCATACGACAACCTACAACAAACCTAATAACAATCGTGTAAGGGATTGCCATGACATCTACCTCCACTCCCCGCGCCCCGTTCAACCGTCTGCTGCTGACCGGCGCCGCCGGTGGCCTGGGCAAAGTCCTGCGCGAACGGATGCGCCCTTATGCCCATGTCCTGCGCCTGTCAGACATCGCCGCTCTCACCCCGGCCGTCGATGACCGCGAAGAAATCGTCCTCTGCGATCTGGCCGACAAACACGCCGTGCATCAACTGGTCGAAGGCGTCGATGCGATCCTGCATTTCGGCGGCGTCTCCGTGGAGCGGCCATTCGAAGAAATCCTCGGCGCCAACATCAGCGGTGTGTTTCACATCTACGAAGCGGCGCGCCGGCATGGCGTGAAGCGGGTGATCTTCGCCAGCTCCAACCACGTCATCGGCTTTTACAAACAGGACGAACCGCTCGACGCCAGCTCCGCACGCCGCCCCGACGGTTACTACGGCTTGTCCAAGTCCTACGGCGAAGACATGGCCAGTTTCTACTTCGATCGCTACGGCATCGAGACCGTCAGCATCCGCATCGGCTCCTCGTTCCCAGAGCCGCAGAACCGCCGAATGATGCACACCTGGCTGAGCTTCGACGACCTCACGCAATTGCTCGAACGCGCGCTGTACACGCCGAACGTCGGCCACACCGTGGTCTACGGCATGTCCGCCAACAAAGACGTCTGGTGGGACAACCGCTTCGCCAGCCACCTCGGGTTCGAAGCGAAGGACAGCTCCGAAGTGTTCCGCGAAAAGGTCGAAGCACAGCCAATGCCGGCCGCCGACGACCCGGCGCGAATCTATCAGGGCGGCGCGTTTGTCGCCGCAGGTCCGTTCGGCGACTGATCACTCTGACAACGACGCAAAGGAATGAGTATGCAAGCCGAATTGATCGTTGATGCCCGCAACGCCGTGGGCGAAAGCCCGGTCTGGGTGGCAGAGGAAAACGCGCTGTACTGGGTGGACATTCCCAACGGCGGCCTGCAACGCTGGAGCGCTGACACGGGCCATGTGCATGCCTGGAAAACCCCTGAGATGCTCGCCTGCATCGCCCGCCACAGCCGTGGCGGTTGGGTCGCCGGCATGGAAAGCGGCTTCTTCCATCTGCACCCGCACAGCGACGGCAGCCTCGATAGCGAGCGACTTGCCAGCGTCGAGCACGGCCGCAAAGACATGCGTCTCAACGATGGCCGCTGCGACCGTCAAGGCCGCTTCTGGGCCGGCAGCATGGTGCTGAACATGGGCCTGAGTGCGCCCGAAGGCCGGCTCTACCGCTACGGTGCCGGGCAGTCTGGCGTGATCGAAGCGCAGCTCGACGGCTTCATCGTGCCCAACGGCCTCGGTTTCAGCCCCGACGGAAAAACCATGTACCTGTCCGATTCGCACCCCGACGTGCAATTGATCTGGACGTTCGATTACGACACCGAGACCGGCACGCCGTCGAACCGCCGTGTTTTCGTCGACATGAACCACTTCCCCGGCCGCCCCGATGGCGCTGCTGTGGACGCCGAAGGTTTCTACTGGATTTGCGCCAACGACGCCGGCCTCATTCACCGTTTCGCCCCGGACGGTCGTCTTGATTTCTCACTGGCCGTGCCGGTGAAAAAACCGACCATGTGCGCCTTCGGTGGAACCCGGATGGACACCTTGTTCGTCACCTCGATTCGCCCCGGCGACGACCACGATCCGCAATCCCTGGCCGGCGGCGTGTTCGCCCTGAATCCCAACGTCAAAGGCCTGCCGGAACCGCTGTTCGACGATTTGCTGTAACACCCGCCTCTGCTGCACCGCTGCGCCTTGAACACAACAATAACAAGACTGGAGACTCACCCCCATGAACTTCAAACGCACCTTGCTGGCCGCTGCACTCCCGCTGATGTTTACCTTCACTGGCGCCGCTCAGGCACTGCAACTCAAATTCGCTGACATTCACCCCGCCGGTTATCCAACCGTGGTGGCCGAAGAAAACATGGGCAAGACGCTGACCAAGGAGACCAACGGCGAACTGACCTTCCAATACTTCCCTGGCGGTGTGCTGGGCTCCGAAAAGGAAGTCATCGAGCAGATGCAAGTCGGCGCGGTACAGCTGTCTCGCGTCAGCCTGGGTATCGTCGGCCCCGTGGTTCCGGACGTGAACGTGTTCAACATGCCGTTCATCTTCCGCGATCACCAACACATGCGTAACGTCATCGACGGCGCAGTGGGCGACGAGATCCTCGACAAAATCACCAATTCCGAATTCGGCCTGGTGGCCCTGGCCTGGATGGACGGCGGCACGCGCAACGTCTACACCAAGAAACCGGTGCGCAAGCTCGAAGACCTCAAGGGTATGAAAATTCGCGTGCAAGGCAACCCGATGTTCATCGACATGATGAACGCCATGGGCGGTAACGGCATCGCCATGGACACCGGCGAGATCTTCAGTGCCCTGCAGACCGGCGTGATCGACGGCGCGGAAAACAACCCGCCAACCCTGCTCGAACACAACCACTTCCAGAATGCGAAGTACTACAGCCTGACCGGTCACCTGATCCTGCCAGAACCGATCGTGATGTCGAAAATCACCTGGGAAAAACTGACGCCGGATCAACAGGCGCTGGTCAAGACAGCCGCCAAGGCTGCCCAGGCCGAAGAGCGTGTGCTGTGGGACAAGAAGTCCGCTGCCAGTGAAGAAAAACTCAAGGCCGCCGGCGTCGAGTTCATCGAGGTCGACAAAAAACCCTTCTACGACGCCACCGCACCGGTGCGGGAAAAGTACGGCGCGAAGTATGCCGACCTGATCAAGAAAATCGAAGCCGTTCAGTAACGCCTCCCGCTCCGTCCTCATGAACAAGGCCCGGTGCGCCCGATGACTGCGGCGCGCCCGGTTACGGTGGAACCCGATGAAGAATCTACTGCTGCGTATCAACGACAAGATCTACATGACGTGCATCTGGGTCGCCGGCCTTTCCGTCCTGGCGATTTCCCTGATGATTCCCTGGGGCGTGTTCGCCCGCTACGTGCTGGGCACCGGTTCGAGCTGGCCCGAGCCGACGGCGATCCTGCTGATGATGGTGTTTACCTTCATCGGCGCCGCCGCCAGTTACCGCGCCGGCGCGCACATGGCCGTGGCCATGCTCACCGATCGCATGCCGCCACACGTGCGATCCGCAGCGGCGATTTTTTCCCAGCTGCTGATGGCGGCGATCTGCATCTTCATGACGATCTGGGGCGCCAAGCTGTGCATGTCCACCTGGAACCAGTTCATGGCGGCCCTGCCCGACCTGCGCGTTGGCGTGACCTATTTGCCGATTCCCGTGGGCGGCTTGCTGACGCTGATTTTCGTGCTGGAAAAACTCTTGCTCGGTGACCAGAGCAAACGGCGCGTCGTGCAGTTCGACCTGGTTGAAGAAAGTGAAGGTGCCGCTTAATGGACGCTCTGATACTGCTGGGCAGTTTTATCGCTTTGATCCTGATCGGCATGCCGGTCGCCTACGCGCTCGGCGCGGCCGCTCTGATCGGTGCATGGTGGATCGACATTCCGTTCCAAGCGGTGATGATTCAGGTCGCCTCGGGGGTGAACAAATTCTCGCTGCTGGCCATTCCGTTCTTCGTACTGGCCGGTGCGATCATGGCCGAGGGCGGCATGTCCCGTCGCTTGGTGGCGTGTGCCGGGGTGCTGGTGGGGTTTGTCCGCGGCGGCCTGTCACTGGTCAACATTGTCGCCTCGACCTTTTTCGGCGCGATCTCCGGTTCGTCAGTGGCCGACACCGCGTCGGTGGGTTCGGTGCTGATTCCGGAAATGGAGCGCAAGGGCTATCCACGGGATTTCTCCACCGCCGTGACCGTCAGCGGTTCGGTGCAAGCCCTGCTCACTCCGCCAAGCCATAACTCGGTGCTCTACTCCCTGGCCGCCGGTGGCACGGTTTCGATTGCCTCGCTGTTCATGGCGGGCATCGTGCCGGGCTTGCTGATGAGCGCCTGCCTGATGGTGCTGTGTCTGATTTTCGCGAGAAAACGCAATTATCCCAAGGGTGAAGTGATCCCGATGCGCCAGGCGTTGAAAATCGTCGGCGAAGCCCTCTGGGGCCTGATGGCGATGGTGATCATCCTCGGCGGCATCCTGTCCGGCATCTTCACCGCGACCGAATCGGCGGCCATCGCCGTGCTCTGGTCGTTCTTCGTGACCATGTTCATCTACCGCGACTACAAGTGGAGCGAACTGCCGAAACTGATGCACCGCACGGTGCGGACGATTTCGATCGTGATGATCCTGATCGGTTTCGCCGCGAGCTTCGGCTACATCATGACCCTGATGCAGATTCCGGCGAAGATAACCACGATGTTCCTGACCCTGTCGGACAACCGCTACGTGATCCTGATGTGCATCAACGTCATGCTGCTGTTGCTCGGCACGGTGATGGACATGGCGCCGCTGATCCTGATCCTGACGCCAATCCTGATGCCGGTGATTCTCGGCATCGGCGTCGATCCGGTGCAGTTCGGCATGATCATGCTGGTGAACCTTGGGATCGGATTGATAACGCCGCCGGTGGGTGCGGTGCTGTTTGTCGGTTCGGCGGTGGGCAAGGTCAGTATCGAGAGCACCGTGAAAGCGTTGCTGCCGTTCTATGCCGTGCTGTTCCTGGTGTTGATGTTGGTGACTTACGTGCCGGCACTGTCGCTGTGGTTGCCGCATCTGGTGTTGTAAGCCGACAAAAAGATCGCAGCCCTTGATGGGCTGCGGTTTTTGCTTTACGCCCGCAACAACATATACCCCGCCACCACCAGACAGACACTGGCAAACCCCACCTGCAACGCCCGCGCCGGCACTCGCGCGCAGAGCTTGCGGCCGATGATCATGCCGACAATGCTGGCGACAATAAACGCCGCGCCCTGCCCGTCAATCCGCACACCGGCGTGAAACGAGCCGATCACCCCGATTGCCGAGATCAGACTGATCACCATCAACGACGTGGCGACAATTCCGCGCATCTGCACATCGGTCAGTTGCTTGAACGCCGGCACGATCAAAAAGCCGCCACCGACACCGAGCAATCCGGACACCACGCCGGTAATTGCGCCCAGCGCCGCCAATGTAGCCGTGCATTTGGCGGTCCAGTCGAAGCGCCCGGTTTCTTCATTGAGCATGCAGTTCTTCTGGCCCCAACTGGCGTGCCCGTGATCACTAGGCCCCTCCTGCTGGCGCTCGCGGCGCAGCATGCGCCAGGCCACCATGACCATCAGCAGACTGAACAGAACCATCAGGATTTTCTCCGACAACTGGTGCGCGAAGTAAATGCCCAACGGCGAAAACACCGCGCCCAACGCCGCAATCAACAGCGCCGCGCGATAGCGCACCAAGCCATGACGCAAACCGTCGATAGCACCAACCGCCGCCGCACTGCCCACCGCAAACAACGCCACCGGCGCTGCCTGAGTCATCGTCCAGCCAAGCCCGAGCACCAGCGCCGGCACCGCAAGAATGCCACCGCCGGCCCCGGTCAAGCCGAGGACCAACCCCATCACCACGCCAAACAGACTTGCCAGCAACATAGGGTTTTCTCAATCAACCTTGGACAGACCAGTCAGCCACTCGCGGCCCTTGAGCATGCCGTTCCAGTAGAACCACGGCAGCAAGGTTGCCTTTAGAAACCATGCCGAACGCCGCGCCACGGTCGGGTCCATAGGAAAGGTCGGCAGCAACTTCCCGGCATAACCGAATTCGGCGAGGATCACCTTGCCCTTCTCCACCGTCAGCGGGCAGGAACCATAACCGTCGTACTTCAGCGGCAGTGGGTGTTGCTTGCGCAGGGCGAGCAGGTTTTCCGCGACCACCACCACTTGCTTGCGCACCGCTGCGGCGGTTTTCGCGTTGCTGGTGCCGCAGATATCGCCGAGTGCAAACACCTCGGGATAACGCGGATGCTGCAGGCTGTGCGGATTGACTTCGCACCAGCCGGCGGCATCGGAGAGAGGACTTTGGGCGATGAAGTCCGGCGAGATCTGCGGCGGCACGACGTGGAGCAGATCGAATGTTTTCGCCACACGGGTGACGTTGCCGTCAGCGTCCTTGATTTCGAACCACGCGGTTTTCGCCGGGCCGTCGACCTTGACCAGATTTGAATTGAACGCCAACTGCGCGTTGTACTTTTCGATGTACTTCATCAACGGCGGGACGAACGTCGCCACGCCAAACAGTGCAGCGCCGGCCAGATTGAATTCGACCTTGATGTTGTTCAGCACGGCGGTTTTGAGCCAGTGATCGCAGGACAGATACAACGCCTTTTGCGGTGCGCCGGCGCATTTGATCGGCATCGCCGGTTGGGTGAACAGTGCTTTGCCGCCGCGCAGTTTCTGCACCTGATCCCAGGTGTATTGCGCGTGCTGGTAGCTGTAGTTGGAGGTGACACCGTGCTGGCCGAGGCTTTCCTGCAGGCCTTCGATTTTGTCCCAGGCCAGACGCAGGCCGGGGCAGACAATCAGGTTCTGATAGCTGACGGTACGTTGATCGTTGAGGGTGAGTTGGCGTTTGTCCGGGTCGATCGCGGTGACTGCCGCTTGCAGCCAGTTCGCTTGCTTTGGCATGACCTTGTTCATCGGCCGTGCGGTGTCTTTGACGTCGTAGGCACCACCGCCGACCAGCGTCCACGCCGGTTGATAGTAATGCTGGGCGCTGGGTTCGATCACGGTAACTTTCAGAGCCGGATCACGTTTGAGCAGACTGGCGACAAAACCGATACCGGCCGTACCGCCGCCGATGACCACGATGTCTGCACTGATGGATGGGCCCCAGTGTTGATCGTTCATTGCTTGTTCCTTTTACTGCACGCAAGGATTTCTCAGCCTTCACACAAATCCATTGTAGGAGTGAGCCTGCTCGCGATAGCGGTGGGTCAGCCATATCTTTATTGACTGATACACCGCTATCGCGAGCAGGCGAAGGCCTACAGGGGTTGTGTGTTGGCTGGCATTTATTGATGGCCGAGACTTTTCAGCACGGCGCCGCAATACAACCCGGAGAGGGTTTTCATTACCTGAATGACTTCCGGACTGGCGAGCCCATAAAAAATGTACTTGCCTTCACGACGGGTCGCGACCATCCCTTCATCGCGCAGGATGCCCAATTGCTGGGACAGCGTCGGCTGGCGCACGCCGGTCATCTTTTCCAGTTCGCCGACGTTGCGCTCACCCTGAGTCAGTTGACAGAGGATCAACAGGCGATCCTCATTGGCCATGGCCTTGAGCAACGCGCAGGCCTTGGAGGCCGAGGCGCGCAGTTGGGCGACTTCACATTCGGTCAGACTGGATTGCATTTGCACGATGCCTTCAAGGTCACTTAAGCTGCGAACATTATGTTTTTAGATAAAGTGTTGCAACCCATTTCCCTTGTTCAGGTTGGTGTCCATGCCCGCGCAGATTGAATCGTTCCTCGACCCCGCCTCTTCGACCTACAGCTATGTGGTCTATGAAGCCGACGGCGGGCAATGCGCAATCGTCGATCCAGTGCTCGATTACGACGGTGCTGCCGGGCGCACCTGCACCGTGCAGGCCGACAAAATCATCGCCTTCGTTCGCGCGCACAGCCTGCAGGTACAGTGGCTGCTGGAAACCCACGCCCACGCCGATCACCTGTCTGCCGCGCCGTATCTGCGCCGGGAACTGGGCGGGAAAATCGCTATCGGTGAATCGATCAGCAAAGTGCAGAACGTGTTCAAGGCGCTGTTCAATCTGGAGCCGGAGTTCTGCGTCGACGGCTCGCAGTTCGATCACCTGTTTGCACCTAACGAATCATTCCGCATCGGCAATCTCAAGGCTACGGCCCTGCACGTCCCCGGCCACACCCCGGCGGACATGGCTTATTTGATCGATGGCGAGCAGATTCTGGTGGGCGATACGCTGTTCATGCCGGACGTCGGCACCGCGCGTTGCGACTTTCCCGGCGGCAACGCCCATCAGTTGTTTGCTTCGATCCACAAACTGCTGGCCTTCCCCGCCAGCGTGAAACTCTACGTTTGCCACGACTATCCGCCCGAGGGTCGCGCCTCGCAGTGTCAGAGCACGGTCGGCGAGCAGCGCAAAAACAATATTCATGTGCATGACGGGATCGATGAAGCGGCGTTCGTCGAGATGCGTACAAAACGTGATGCCGGGCTGGGCATGCCGACGCTGTTGCTGCCGGCGATTCAGGTGAATGTGCGGGCGGGGAATTTGCCACCGGCGGAGGAAAACGGCGTGGTTTACCTGAAGATTCCGCTCAATTCCCTATAGGAAAAAACCGCTCGGGACGTCGCCGGATTATTTTTCCTACAAACGCTGGCGATAGTGATGAACTGGTGAAAATCCTCTCAGCGATCAGACTCCATTGGGCAAACATTCAATGGAGTTTTCGCAATATGGATATTCGTCGCAATCACCGTGATATGACCGCGCAGCAGAAATCCGCATTCATCGATGCCATCCTGAGGCTGAAGAACAACGTCGACAGCGTACTGCGCCCCGGACAGCAAAGCCGCTACGATGATTTTGTGCAGATCCACAAAAACTCGATGGGCCGGGGCAATCCGCTGACGCCCAACCCGCATCGAAGCCCGCTGTTCTATCCGTGGCACCGGATTCTGATCCGCCAGTTCGAACTGGCCCTGCAGTCCGCCGCCAATGACCCGACCATCACCCTGCCCTACTGGAACTGGCAACTGACCGGCGCCGACAACCCCTTCACCTCGGACTTCATGGGTTCAAACGGTGACAACCTGCAAGACCAGCGCGTCACCGGCGGCCCGTTTTCCAGAGAGCAATCACAGTTCGAAGTGAGAGTCTGGGACGAGGGCATCGGCAACACCGGCATTCGTCGAGATCTCGGGGCAAACGGCGCACTGCCCACCGCAGAGACCGTCATATCGACGCTCAACAGGACGCCATACTGGATAGAAGCAAGCGGCTGGGAAAACATCTCGGAAACCGAACTGCACAATCCGGTACATGCGTGGATAGGCGGCAGCATGGCGCAAGCCGCCTCACCCAATGATCCGATCTTCTTCCTGCACCACTGCTACCTCGACTTGTTGTGGGAGCGCTGGAAACATCAGCACCCTGGCACACCCGGTTTTACCAATGAGGCCGGCTCGGCAGACATGAACGAAACCGTGCTGATCTTTCATCCGGCCAATGAACTGGCGCCCTGGGCGCAAACCTTTACCATCCAGCAAACCCTCTTCACCGCCGAGCTCGATTACCGCTATGACTACATCTGACCCTCAACTGCCCAGCGTCAAACCGTTAGCGGGTAACGGCAGCGCGGTCTTGTAGCGCACCTGCTTCAGCGCAAAGCTTGACCGGATATTCGCCACACCCGGCACTTTGGTGAGGAAGTCCATCATGAAGCGTTCCAGCGACTGAATGGTCGGCACCAGGACCCGGATGAGGTAATCCGGGTCTCCGGCCATCAGATAGCACTCCATCACTTCGGGACGATCGGAAATGGCTTCCTCGAAATGCTGCAGCGCTTCCTCGACCTGTTTCTCCAGGCTGACATGGATGAACACGTTCACGTGCAGCCCCAGCAGGTCGGCATCCAGCAGCGTCACCTGTTCGCGAATCAGGCCTAATTCTTCCATCGCTTTGACCCGGTTGAAGCACGGCGTCGGCGACAGGTTCACCGAGCGCGCGAGGTCGGCGTTGGTGATGCGCGCATTCTCCTGAAGGCTGTTGAGAATGCCGATGTCGGTACGGTCCAGTTTGCGCATGAGACAAAACCACCTGTTTTTTATGTTTATGCAGAATTTCTATCTGCAAATCGTCTCCAGCGCAACGAAACAGAGATAAATATTCTTCTTGCCCGGGCCTATGATTGTTGTAGGACAAGATTTCTTCTACCGAAGAATGACTGCCAGCTCACTACAAGAAATTCACAAGATCGAGCGTAGAAGCCATGACCCAAGCGTATGAACCGCTGCGTCTGCACGTCCCTGAACCCTCGGGCCGTCCAGGCTGCAAAACCGATTTTTCCTACCTGCATCTGACCGATGCCGGTACGGTGCGCAAACCTCCCGTCGATGTAGAACCTGCCGACACCGCCGACCTGGCGCGTGGGCTGATTCGTGTGCTAGACGATCAGGGCAACGCCCTCGGCCCATGGGCTGAAAACGTGCCGGTAGAGATCCTGCGTAAAGGCATGCGCGCCATGCTCAAGACGCGGATCTACGACAACCGCATGGTGGTCGCCCAGCGTCAGAAAAAAATGTCGTTCTACATGCAGAGCCTTGGCGAAGAAGCCATCGGCAGTGCTCAGGCCCTGGCCTTGAACATCGACGATATGTGCTTTCCGACCTACCGTCAGCAAAGCATTCTGATGGCCCGCGAAGTGCCACTGGTCGACCTGATCTGCCAACTGCTGTCCAACGAGCGCGATCCGCTCAAGGGCCGGCAGTTGCCGATCATGTACTCGGTCAAGGAAGCGGGTTTCTTCACCATCTCCGGCAACCTCGCCACCCAGTTCATTCAGGCGGTCGGCTGGGGCATGGCTTCAGCAATCAAGGGCGACACCAAAATCGCCTCGGCGTGGATCGGTGACGGTGCCACCGCCGAATCAGACTTCCACACCGCCCTCACCTTCGCCCACGTTTATCGTGCGCCGGTGATCCTCAACGTGGTGAATAACCAATGGGCGATTTCGACCTTCCAGGCCATCGCCGGTGGTGAAGCCACCACCTTCGCCGGACGCGGCGTCGGTTGCGGCATCGCTTCGCTGCGCGTCGATGGCAACGACTTCTACGCGGTGTATGCGGCATCTGCCTGGGCCGCCGAACGCGCGCGCCGCAACCTCGGCCCGACCATGATCGAATGGGTCACCTACCGCGCGGGCCCGCACTCGACCTCCGACGATCCGTCGAAATATCGCCCGGCCGATGACTGGAGCCACTTCCCGCTCGGCGATCCGATCGCCCGCCTCAAGCAGCACCTGATCAAGGTCGGCCACTGGTCGGAGGAAGAACACACCGCCGTCAGCGCCGAGCTCGAAGCCGAGGTGATTGCCGCGCAGAAACAGGCCGAACAGTACGGCACCCTCGCCGGCGGCCAGATTCCTAGCGCCGCGACCATGTTCGAAGACGTCTACAAAGAGATGCCGGAGCACTTGAAGCGCCAGCGTCAGCAGTTGGGGATCTGACATGAACGATCACAACAACAATATTCAGTTGGAAACCGCCATGACCACGACCACCATGACCATGATCCAGGCCCTGCGCTCGGCAATGGATGTGATGCTTGAGCGTGATGACAATGTCGTCGTGTTCGGTCAGGACGTCGGCTACTTCGGCGGCGTATTCCGTTGCACCGAAGGCCTGCAGACCAAATACGGCACCTCACGGGTGTTCGACGCACCGATCTCGGAAAGTGGCATCGTCGGTGTGGCCGTCGGCATGGGCGCCTACGGTCTGCGTCCGGTCGCCGAGATTCAATTCGCCGACTACGTCTACCCCGCTTCCGACCAGATCATTTCCGAAGCGGCGCGCCTGCGTTATCGCTCGGCTGGCGAGTTCACCGCACCAATGACCCTGCGCATGCCTTGCGGCGGCGGCATCTACGGCGGTCAGACCCACAGCCAAAGTATCGAGGCGATGTTCACTCAGGTCTGCGGCTTGCGCACCGTGATGCCGTCCAACCCGTATGACGCCAAAGGCCTGCTGATCGCCTCCATCGAAAACGATGACCCGGTGATCTTCCTTGAGCCGAAACGCCTGTACAACGGCCCGTTCGACGGCCACCACGACCGCCCGGTGACGCCGTGGTCGAAACACCCGCAAGCCCAGGTTCCGGACGGTTACTACACCGTGCCGCTGGATGTTGCCGCGATCACCCGTCCGGGCAAGGATGTGACCGTGCTGACTTACGGCACCACCGTTTACGTGTCGCAAGTCGCTGCCGAAGAATCCGGCGTCGATGCCGAAGTCATCGACCTGCGCAGCCTGTGGCCGCTGGACCTGGAAACCATCGTCAAGTCGGTGAAGAAAACCGGCCGCTGCGTGGTGGTACACGAAGCCACCCGCACCTGCGGTTTCGGCGCCGAGCTGGTGTCGCTGGTGCAAGAGCATTGCTTCCATCACCTGGAAGCGCCGATCGAACGCGTCACCGGTTGGGACACCCCCTACCCGCACGCGCAGGAGTGGGCGTATTTCCCAGGGCCGTCCCGAGTGGGCGCGGCGTTGAAACGGGTCATGGAGGTCTGAATGGGCACGCACGTTATCAAGATGCCGGACATCGGCGAAGGCATCGCAGAAGTAGAGCTGTCGCAGTGGCACGTCAAGGTTGGCGATCTGGTCGTTGAAGATCAGGTGCTGGCGGACGTGATGACCGACAAGGCGATGGTCGATATTCCCTCGCCGGTACACGGCAAGGTGATTGCCCTCGGGGGTCAGCCGGGTGAAGTAATGGCGGTTGGCAGTGTGCTGATCAGCATTGAGGTTGAAGGTGCCGGTAACTTGAAAGAGTCCGCCGCACCTGCGCCTGTTAAAGAAGCACCGGTTGCGCCGAAAGTTGAGGCCGTTGTTCAGAGCAAACCTGCTCCAGCCGCCCCGCGTCCGGCGGCTGCTTGCCAAGGCCCGATGGTTGCTCGCGAAGCGGACGAACGCCCGCTCGCCTCGCCGGCCGTGCGCAAACATGCGCTGGATCTGGGGATTCAATTGCGTCTGGTGCGCGGTTCCGGCCCGGCCGGTCGTGTGCTGCACGAAGACCTTGAAGCCTATCTGGCGCAAGGTCAGTCCAACGCTTCAGCACCAGTCGCCGCCGCTTACGCCCAGCGTAACGACGAAGAACAGATCCAAGTGATCGGCATGCGCCGCAAGATCGCCCAGCGCATGCAGGACGCTACACAGCGTGCCGCACACTTCAGCTATGTCGAAGAAATTGATGTCACCGCAATTGAAGAACTGCGCGCGCATCTGAATGAAAAACATGGCGCCAGTCGTGGCAAGTTGACCTTGCTGCCGTTCCTCGTCCGCGCGCTGGTCGTTGCCCTGCGCGACTTCCCGCAGATGAACGCACGTTACGATGACGAAGCCCAGGTCATCACTCGCCTCGGCGCGGTGCATGTCGGCGTCGCCACGCAAAGCGATGTCGGCCTGATGGTGCCGGTGGTGCGTCACGCCGAGGCGCGCAGCCTGTGGGACAGCGCCGCCGAGATTTCGCGTTTGGCCAACGCCGCGCGTAATGGCAAAGCCAGCCGCGATGAATTGTCCGGCTCGACCATCACCCTGACCAGCCTCGGTGCGCTGGGCGGCATCGTCAGCACCCCGGTGTTGAACCTGCCGGAAGTGGCGATCGTCGGCGTCAACAAAATCGTCGAACGGCCAATGGTCGTCAAAGGCCAGGTGGTGATCCGCAAGATGATGAACCTCTCCAGTTCCTTCGATCACCGCGTGGTTGACGGCATGGACGCGGCGCTCTTCATCCAGGCCATTCGTGGCTTGATCGAACAACCTGCCACTTTGTTTGTGGAGTAAGGCGCGCATGCAATCTCTGAACACTACGCTGCTGATCATCGGCGGCGGCCCCGGCGGTTATGTCACGGCGATCCGCGCCGGGCAACTGGGCATCCCGACGATTCTGGTCGAAGGCCAATCGTTGGGCGGCACCTGCCTGAACATCGGCTGCATTCCTTCGAAAGCGCTGATTCATGTGGCTGAGCAGTTTCACCAGACGCAACATCACAGCCAGCATTCGGCGCTGGGCATCAGCGTTTCCGCGCCGAGCCTCGACATCACTAAAAGCGTCGAGTGGAAGGACGGCATTGTTGATCGCCTGACCACCGGCGTCGCTGCCTTGCTGAAAAAGAACAAGGTTCAGGTCATCAATGGCTGGGCCAAAGTCATCGACGGTAAAACCGTCGATGTCGGCGACACGCGCATCCAGTGCGAGCACTTGGTGCTGGCCACCGGTTCGACCAGCGTCAATCTGCCGATCCTGCCGATTGGCGGGCCGATCATCTCCTCCACCGAAGCGCTGGCGCCGAAATCCGTGCCGAAACGTCTGGTGGTGGTTGGCGGTGGTTACATTGGTCTGGAACTGGGCATTGCTTACCGCAAGCTCGGTGCCGAGGTCAGTGTGGTCGAGGCGCAGGATCGCATCCTGCCGGCCTACGACGCCGAACTGACGCAACCGGTGCATGACGCGCTGAAGCAGCTGGGCGTGAAGCTGTACCTCAAACACAGCGTGCTGGGATTCGACGGTACTTTGCAGGTGCGCGATCCGGAGGGCGAAACCCTGAATCTGGAAACGGATCAGGTGCTGGTCGCCGTTGGTCGCAAACCGAATACCCAGGGCTGGAACCTTGAAGCACTGAATCTGGACATGAACGGTTCGGCAATCAAGATCGACAGCCGCTGCCAGACCAGCATGCGTAACGTCTACGCCATCGGCGATCTGAGCGGCGAGCCGATGCTGGCCCACCGCGCCATGGCCCAAGGCGAGATGGTTGCCGAGTTGATCAGCGGCAAAACCCGCGAGTTCAACCCGACAGCGATTGCCGCCGTGTGCTTCACCGACCCGGAACTGGTGGTAGTCGGCAAGACCCCGGACGAGGCCAAGGCTGCCGGGTTGGACTGCATCGTTTCCAGTTTCCCGTTCGCCGCCAATGGCCGGGCGATGACGCTGGAGTCGAAAAGCGGCTTCGTACGCGTGGTCGCTCGTCGGGATAATCATGTGATTGTTGGCTGGCAAGCGGTGGGCGTCGGGGTTTCCGAATTGTCGACAGCGTTTGCGCAAAGCCTGGAAATGGGCGCGCGGCTGGAAGACATCGGCGGCACCATTCACGCGCATCCGACATTGGGTGAAGCGGTGCAGGAAGCGGCGTTGCGTGCTTTGGGGCATGCGTTGCACCTGTAGGCCCCTTCGCGAGCAAGCTCGCTCCCACATTTGGAATGCATTCCCCTGTGGGAGCGAGCTTGCTCGCGAATTCCTGAGGGCAACACGATTTATCTGTGTGTCATCCGATAGTCCGGGCTGCGAAACCGCTCAAGAATGAAGTATTGTTGTGCCCATCCAAAAAACGTCAGAAGCCTTGAACCGTTTCGACGGTTGTTCAGTGATAGAGGGTGTCATGGGTAACGAAAGCATCAATTGGGACAAGCTGGGTTTTGATTACATCAAGACCGACAAACGCTATCTGTCGTACTTTCGCGATGGCGAGTGGGACAAGGGCACCCTGACCGAAGATAACGTGCTGCACATCAGCGAAGGCTCGACGGCCCTTCACTATGGCCAGCAGTGCTTCGAAGGCATGAAGGCCTATCGTTGCAAGGACGGCTCGATCAACCTGTTCCGCCCGGACCAGAACGCCCTGCGCATGCAGCGCAGCTGCGCGCGTCTGCTGATGCCGACGGTCGACACCGAGCAGTTCATCGAAGCCTGTAAAGCCGTGGTTCGCGCCAACGAGCGCTTCATCCCGCCATACGGCACTGGCGGCGCGCTGTACCTGCGCCCGTTCGTGATCGGCGTGGGTGACAACATCGGCGTGCGCACTGCACCCGAGTTCATCTTCTCGATTTTCTGCATTCCGGTCGGTGCTTACTTCAAGGGCGGCCTGACCCCGCACAACTTCCAGATCTCCAGCTACGACCGCGCTGCCCCACAAGGCACCGGCGCAGCCAAGGTCGGTGGCAACTACGCCGCCAGCCTGATGCCGGGCTCGAAAGCGAAGAAAGCCAACTTCGCCGACGCGATCTACCTGGACCCGATGACCCACACCAAGATCGAAGAAGTCGGTTCGGCCAACTTCTTCGGGATCACCCACGACAACAAGTTCATCACCCCGAACTCGCCGTCCGTTCTGCCAGGCATCACCCGCCTGTCGCTGATCGAACTGGCGAAATCGCGTCTGGGCCTGGAAGTGGTTGAAGGCGACGTGCTGATCGACAAGCTGTCGGACTTCAAGGAAGCCGGCGCTTGCGGTACGGCTGCAGTGATCACGCCGATCGGTGGTATCAGCTACAACGACCATCTGCATGTGTTCCACAGCGAGACCGAAGTCGGCCCTGTGACCCAGAAGCTCTACAAAGAGCTGACTGGCGTGCAGACCGGCGACATCGAAGCGCCAGCGGGTTGGATCGTCAAGGTTTGATTTGACGGGTGTTGATGTAGAAAAGCCCTCCACCGAGTGATTGGTGGGGGGCTTTTTTTGTGGCGTTTGGCGCAGTATTTGTGGCGTGCTTGAGATTTTTTCCCCCTCACCCCAGCCCTCTCCCCCAGGGGGGCGAGGGGGAAAGGGGGCCGATCTTTGTGGTATTCGAAATGTGAGTTCAACGCGAGCTTTCAGGTCGATGGAGGGCGGGAGAACACCTCGGTAGGCTCCCTCTCCCTCCGGGAGAGGGCTGGGGTGAGGGTAGGCTTTTAGCTCTTCAAGGCAATCCGTTTACCTGCACGATCAGCAATCCCACTCGCCTGCCCATTCTGCTGCTTACCCATTCGCGCCTGCGTAATCAACCCGGGAATCAACTCCCCCTCCGGCAGATTCTTCCAGAACCGTGCCGGCAAATGCCCTTGCATGACCTTCTCGTTCAACCGCGCTGGATTAAAGATGTGGCTGTAATACGTCAGCCACAGATCACCATGAGGATCGTCGACATTCTGCGCCAACTGCTGCCATTCCTGCGGGCATTGACGCTGATGAATCAGTTGCTCGCCATCGTAATAAACCCCATCGCGCGGCGTGGCGATCAACCAGCGGTGGCGGCCCATGCGCCCGATGAAGTGCTCGCTGGCGCTGTGCAGAATGTCGTGGGCCGGCTCATGCCACGCCACGTACTGCGGACCCACGCTGGATGACGGGCGTTCGATGAAGCGCACAAATGCATGCAGATGATGGGCTTCGCGATTGACTTGTTTGATCCGTCGCTGCAGTTCGCTGCCGAGTTTGTCCCCGGCCATCATCGCCGTGCGGTCGCCATGGCTGACGCGCCACAACACTTCATACAACAGGCTCCAGCGTTGATCTCCGCGATAGCGTGAGGCTTGTTCCAGGGTGTCGATCAGCGCACGTGGGATTCTCGCCATAAATGGCCCCTGCCCTTCAGGCACCGGATCATCACTTGCAAACAGATCACCCACACCCTCCGAGGCCCAGCTCACCAGACTCGGGTCGACTTCATGGCTCAGCAGCCAGCGCGCCTGTTGGCGCCAGGTGTCGAACAGGTCGTCGCAATCAAGATTGATCATCCCCACAGCCCCATCTGCTGCGGCATTGGCCGGTCGCGCAGTTGCTGATAGAGCAAATGGCTGGTGACCTCGGCCTGCTGCGGGTGATAGTCGCTGGTGATGATGAACGGCTTGGCCTTGGCCAGCACGCAGCGCATGCGCGCGACGTCTTCGTAACGAATGCGCCGCTGTCGACGTAGCTCGACCAGACGTTCGGTGGTGCGCAAACCAATCCCGGGAATACGCGCGATCAACGACGCTTCAGCGCGGTTCAGATCCAGCGGGAACACTTCGCGATTCTGCAACGCCCAGGCCAGTTTCGGGTCGATGTCCAGCGCCAGATTGCCCGGGCCCTTGAGCAATTCATCGGCGCTGTAGCCGTAGCTACGCAAGAGAAAATCGGCCTGATACAAACGGTGTTCGCGCATCAGCGGCGGCGCGGCCAGCGGTACGCTTTTCGGGCTGTCGGGGATCGGGCTGAAGGCCGAATAGTAGACCCGACGCAAACGGAAATTGCCGTACAAGGCCTGGGCGCTGTGGAGGATGGTGCTGTCGTCGGTGTCGTCGGCGCCGACAATCAGTTGCGTGCTCTGCCCGGCGGGGGCGAACTTCGCCGAGCGCGGCTCGTTTAACACAGTCTGCACGCCGGTGTAGATGGTGTTCATCGCCTGCTTGATCGACTTGATGTCCTTCTCCGGCGCCAGCACTTGCAGGCTGGCATCGGTAGGCAGTTCGATGTTGACGCTCAGGCGATCCGCATAGCGCCCTGCTTCTTCGATCAATGCCGGATCGGCTTCGGGAATGGTCTTGAGATGGATGTACCCGCGAAACTCATGCTCTTCGCGCAGCAGCTTCGCCACCCGCACCAGTTGCTCCATGGTGTAGTCGGCCGAGCGGATGATCCCCGAACTGAGAAACAGCCCGCTGACGCAGTTACGCCGGTAGAAATCCATGGTCAGCGCTACGACTTCTTCGGGGGTGAAACGGGCACGCGGAACATCACTGGAACGGCGGTTGACGCAGTACTGGCAATCGTAAAGGCAGAAGTTGGTCAGCAGAATCTTCAGCAATGACACGCAGCGCCCGTCCGGCGTGTAGCTGTGGCAAATGCCCATGCCATCGGTCGAACCCAAGCCGCTCTTGCCTTCGGAACTGCGCTTGGGCGCGCCGCTGCTCGCGCAGGAGGCGTCGTACTTGGCGGCGTCGGCGAGGATGCTCAGCTTGTCGATGATTTGCATGGCGCGGGCCCTTTACTGTTTGCATATACAGTATAGAGTCGTCTGCGGTGATACAAGGTGGCAGATGCGCCCCTCGTCGGTCAGAAGCTGAAAATCAAAAGATCGCAGCCTTCGGCAGCGCCTACAGGAGTCGCGTACACCCAATAAATCTCAGCCCTACCCAATCCATGTAGGAGCTGCCGCAGGCTGCGATCTTTTGATCTGCCCGTCTACCGGCCACTCAACGCCAAACCGCGCGCTGATCTCCTTGCGCCCCAGCGCCGTCACCGCCAACGCCCGACTGTCCAGATCCTGTGTCACCCACTTGCGCTTCAACGCGGTCTGCAACAACGCCGCGCCCAGTGAACCACCGAGATGCGGCCGGCGCATGCTCCAGTCCAGGCACGGGCAGGCAAACTTGCGACGCAGGGTCGTCAAGTCCTGCGCTTCAATGCCCAAACCAAGAAACAACGCCTCGCCGGTGTCACTCAAGCGATACGCCTGCTCGTCGGTTGCCACCAACCAACCGCCCTCGATCAAACGGTCATGCAGCAACACCGCCAGCGTCCCAGCCATGTGGTCATAGCAGGTGCGGGCGAATTGCAGGCGATCCGGAGTGTGCGCCTTGAACGTCGGCGCCGCATTCTGGCCAATCACCATCAACGCTTCCAGCGCCTGCGCCACCCGCTGATCGGCGAGGCTGTAATAGCGATGACGGCCCTGCACATGCAGGCGCACCAGGGCCAGATCCTTGAGTTTCGCCAAGTGCACACTGGCGGTGGAGGCGCTGACTTCGGCGATCGTCGCCAACTCGGTGCTGGTGCGCGCGTGGCCGTCCATCAGCGAACAGAGGATTTTCGTCCGCGCCGGCTCGGCGATGGCGGCGGCCACCTGCGATACGCCGATGTCTTGATGTTCTGCGTGCATAGTTCGCTCCCGGACGAATCATCGTCGTTGCGCAGTGGAGATAGTAGCAACACTTTCCCCGCCGACAAGGATGCACACCATGAACCCGATCAGCGCCGCAACGCATGCCGATCCTTATCCCTACTACGCCGAACTGCGCGCAGCAGGTGGACTGACGTTTCATCCGGATCTGAAACTTTGGGTCGCCAGCAGCGCCCGTGCGGTGTGTGCGGTGCTGGCCCACGCCGATTGCCGCGTGCGTCCGGCGCAGGAGCCGGTGCCCAAAGCGATTGCAAAAGGCATGGCCGGCAAAGTCTTTGGCCAACTGATGCGCATGAATGACGGCGAACGCCAGCGCTGCCCGCGCTCTGCGATTGAGCCGGAGTTGGCCGCGCTCGACCTTGAGGCCGTCAACAGACTGGTTGCCACGCGGCTGATCACAGCGGACGCCGACGGTGTGTACAAGGCAATGTTTCGTGGCCCGGTGTGCGTGGTCGCGGCGCTTTTGGGATTCACGCCGGCGCAGGCCCGGGCAGTCAGTGAACTGACGGCGGAATTCGTCGCCTGCCTGTCGCCGTTGAGCAATGACCTGCAATTGGCCGCAGCGGACGCGGCGGCCGAACACCTGCGCGGTTACTTTATCGAGCTGCTCGCCGAACCCGCCAGCGACTTCCTCAGCGCGATCCAACAGCGCTTCGCCGGCGATGAAGACACCCTGATCGCCAACCTGATCGGCCTCTGTTCGCAGACGTTCGAAGCCTGCGCCGGGCTGATCGGCAATACCCTGTTGGCGTTACGTCGTCAGCCGGAATTGCGCGGCGAATCCATCGATGCCCTGCTCAGCGAAGTCCAGCGCTTCGACCCGCCCGTGCAGAACACCCGGCGCTTTGTCGCCGCACCCTGCGAGATTGCCGGTGTGCGAGTCGCGACGGGCGATGTGATTCTGGTGCTGCTGGCTTCGGCCAATCGTGATCCGGCGCTCAACGAACGACCGGAGGAATTTGTGCCGCAGCGCGCCGACCGCCGCAGTTTCAGTTTCGGCAGTGGTCGGCACGAGTGTCCTGGGCAAGGGTTGGCGATGAGTATTGCCGGAGCTACGGTGCGGGAAATACTCGCAAAGGGCATCGATCTGAATTGCCTGAACTGGCACTACAGGCCTTCGCTCAATGGGCGCATTCCATTGTTCAGCGATATGTGCGCCTGACAGTCCGTCTTCGCGAGCAGGCTCGCTCCCACAGGGTTTTGGGGTGTACACACTGTTGTGATCACCTCGAACACTGTGGGAGCGAGCTCGCTCGCGAAGGGCCCAACCAGTCACTGCAAAATATGGCTCAAGCCGCCCACTGCAAAATCAACCAGCTGTTAGCGCCACTGATCACCACAAACAACCCCCACGCCAACACCCGTGTCGGCCAGCGATTCACAAACGGCCCCATCAGTTGTTTGTCGTTAGTCATTCGAATGAGTGGATACAAGGCAAACGGCAATTGCAGACTCAACACCACCTGACTCAACACCAGCAACTTGCCAATCGCGTTATCGCCCATCAGCCACACGCCAATAAACGCCGGAATCAGCGCCAGTCCGCGAGTAATCAAGCGTCGCTGCCAGCACGGGATCCGCAGGTTCAGGTAACCCTCCATGATCACCTGGCCGGCGATGGTGCCGGTGAAGGTCGAACTCTGCCCCGACGCCAGTAGCGCGACGCCGAACAACACACTGGCCAGCGCACCGCCGACCAGCGGATCGAGCAAGTGGTAGGCATCCTGAATGTCCACCACATCGGTGTGCCCGGACTGGTGAAACGCCGCCGCAGCGAGAATCAGGATCGCCGCATTGACCAGCAACGCCAGCGCCAGCGAACCGATGGTGTCGATGCGTGCCAGTTTTACCGCGTCCTGCTTGCTGGCCAGATCCTTGCCGATCATCCGCGTCTGTACGATCGAGGTGTGCAGGTAGAGGTTATGCGGCATAACTGTCGCGCCGAGAATACCGATCGCCAGGTACAACGGCGCCGCCTCGCCAATCGCCGCCAGTGACGGTTTGAAACCTTGGGCGACGTCGGGCCAGTACGGTTTGATCAGCAACAGTTCAACGAAAAAACACACACCAATGGTCGCGACCAATACCAGCATGATCGCTTCCAGACGGCGGAAACCGCGATTCTGCAGCGCCAGCACCAACAAGGTGTCGAACGCCGTCAGGGCGATACCGAAGGTCAGCGAACAGCCGAGCAGTAAGTGAAAGGCCAGCGCACAACCAAGCACTTCAGCCAGATCGGTGGCGATGATCGAGATTTCCGCCAGCACCCACTGCAGGCGCGCAGTCGGTGTGCTGTAGCGTTCACGGGACAGCTGCGCCAGATCGCGCCCGGTGGCGATGCCCAGTCGCGAGCACAAGCACTGCACGACCATGCCCGCCAGACTCGCCAGCAACACCACAAACAACAGGCTGTAACCGAAGCGTGAACCGGCCTCGATGGCGGTGGCCCAGTTGCCCGGATCCATGTAGCCGATCGACACCAGCAACCCGGGGCCGGCGAAACGCAGCACGCGTTTGAAGAACGAGGCGTTAGGGTCAACCGCAACACTGCCAGCCACTTCCGGCGGGCAAAACGGCGCGGTGGCGATTTTGGGCAAGCTGAATTTCACGCACACATCCAGAAACAAGTCGAAAGACGCAGCTTAGAGGTTTCCGCCGGAGCCTTGAAGTGCAAAAGAATCTATCGACTCACCCCCAACAACTGCTCGCGCAACTCGGGATTGCGCGTCCGTGGATCGAGCCAGATATCGAAAAACGCCCGGGCAAACAGCGGATCATCGATCTCATGCTGCAACTGCTGACCGACAAAAAACCGCGCGCCCTGCCCCGGCAGATAGACACCGGTAATGCGCGTGCCGGCTTGCACATCGACGAACGATTGCTGCATCTGTACCTGCCAACCGGCCAACTGCGCCGGACTGACGCGGGTACCGGCCAGGCGTTTGATTTCATCGACGCTGGCCTTGACCAGATCGTCGCGGGAAATGTTACGGCGGTAAATCAACTCCAGCGCAAACGGCTGACCGTCGACCAGGGGCCGCGCGGCACTCCACAGGCGCGCGTTGTAGACATCGAAACCAAATACGCTGAAATCGCCGGTGCCGATGATCTGCGCGCCGGGCACCGCGTCCTGCCAATTAGCCCAGGTTGGCGTCAACAACAGCGCCCACAAACCGATGCCGCAGCATCCACGCAACACCTTCGGTGTTCTATTCATCGCGGCATCGACTCCGGCAAGCCCTGATAATCAGAGCATAGCCGGGTATCGTCGCCGGCACTTTGTATACAAAAGCTGCGCACATAGGCAGCAATCGCCGATCGACAATGCTAACGTGGCGAACCTTCAACGGATGGAGACTCTTGCGTGCTGATCCTCAAACTGCTGCTGATTCCCGGTTTTCTGCTGCTGATTTCCCTGGCGGGCAAACGCTGGGGGCCGAGCGTGGCCGGGTGGCTGTCGGGGTTGCCAGTGGTGGTCGGGCCGATTCTGTTTTTCCTCGCCATCGAGCAGGGTCCGGCGTTTGCCGCGCAATCAGCGGTGGCGGCATTATCGGCGATGTTCGCGATGATTGCGTTCTGCATCACCTACGCGCAGGTGGCGCAACGGGCGAACTGGCCGTTAGCGCTGACGGCGTCGCTGTCGGTGTGGGCCGTCATCGCTGGGGTGTTGTCACTGATTCCGGCGTCGCTGCCGTTTTCCGTGGCGGCGGCGGCGATTGCGTTGATGGCATCGCCTTATCTGTTTCCCACAGTGCAACCGGTGCTCAGCGGCACGGCGCCGAAGTCGGACAAACTGATCTGGCGGATGATCGCCGGCGCCGCGTTGACGCTGGTGGTGACGATGCTCGCCAGCACCGTCGGCGAGCGCTGGAGCGGTTTGCTCGCGGTGTTTCCGGTGCTCGGCAGTGTGATGGCGGTGTTCTCGCAACAGACGCGCGGCCCGGCGTTTACCGCCGCACTGTTACGGGCGACGGCGACCGGCATGTATTCGTTTTCGGCGTTTTGTCTGGTCTCGGCATTGACCTTGCCAAGCATGGGCCTGAGCGGATTTGCCGTCGGTGTCGCGGTGTCGGTGGCGATGCTCGGCGTGACCAAACGCCTGTTGGCCCGTCCGCTGGCGAAAGCGCAGGCGCAATAACCACTCGGATCATTCGCGCTGGAACGCCCGCCCCCCTCCGTGGGATGATCGCCCGCCTCGCGCGACCATCCACCGGAGATTCACATGTCATTGTTGAGCAAAAAAACCGTCGTCCTGCTGGTGGCGGCCCTCGCCGGTTTCGGCGCCCTTCACGCGCAAGCGGCCAAGAAAAATGCCGGCACCGAGAAAGTCTCGATGCTCGAGGGCAAGTTCACCTTTGTGCTGCCAAAAGGTTTCGTCGCCGACCCGCTGCCGACCAGCCCGAGCGGGACCACCGGCACGATGTACACCAACGAGGCCACAAAAACCGTGGTCATTACCGCTGAAAACAAGATTCCCGAAGGCCAGCACGTCAAGGACAACGACGGGCAGTTCCTCGACGGCAGCGTGTCGAGTTTCATCGAAGACCAACGCAAGGCCCTGCCGGACTTCAACAAACTCAGCGAGAAGAGCCTGACCCAGAAAGGCACCGGCCTTGGCTTGCGTCAGGTCGACAGCACCGCGACCCAGGGCGGTGGCCAGACCCTCAACACCACGCTGATGGCCGGCTCCGGCACGAAGATGGCGCTGGTGCAGGTGATTTCCCGCGCCAGCGACAAGAAAGGTCACGATGCGCTGGTGAAAACCATCCTCAAGGATTGAGCTGCTGCAACCAGCCGTTCAAGTCGCGCAGCTCGGCCGCACTGATACTGTGGCCGATGCCGGGGTAGGCATGGAACTGTGGTTTATAACCGAGTTTCTGTAACTGAGCGTTGGCCTCGGTGCCGTTCTTATACGGCACCGGATCATCGGCGGTGCCGTGGCCGATAAAGATGTTCAGCGGCAACGGCTGCTGTTCGGCCTTGAGCTCACTCTTCAACACCGGCAACAAACGCCCGCTCAACGCGGCGATCCCACCGACCGCCACTGGCGGCCGCAGCCCGACCTCGTAGGTCATCATCGCGCCCTGGCTGAAACCGATCAGGTACACCTTGCTCGGGTTGGTGTGATATTTCTGCGCCGCTTGCGCGATAAAGTCGCGCAGTTTCTGGCCACTGACCTTCAGATCATCGGTCTCGCCGTTGTAGGCGCCTTCGCCTTTCTTGCGAAACCACTGGAAACGTCCTTCGCCGAGCGACAACGGTGCCTGCACCGACAGGTAGTTGTATTGCGCCGGCAGCTGAAATTTCATGCCGATCAGATCGGCCTCGTTACTGCCGTAGCCGTGCAGGAAAATTACCAGCGGCCGCGCTTCGGCATCGGCGTGAACCAGTTCGAGGTACTTGAGCGGCAGATCGGATTGCAGCGTGGTTTGCGCCTGCACAGCAGTGGACGCCAGCAGGGTCAAAAGAGCAAACACCTTCAACATAGAGCCTTCCTTCACGGAGTGTCGGGTTCGGGGGGAGCCTAACATCCTTAAAATCACACAAAAACTTCGTTTATCTCAGTGAAAAAATTGCTGCTGCAAGCACTCGCTCAACAATCCCACAGACAACACATTTCTAGACTATTTTTGCATTTCACACATATGCTCCTAATTTTCCGATTGCTACTGGCTTTAGCCAGTCATCGCTGGTGTCAATTTAAGGTTTATGGACGAGATAAAAAATGGCCAACACTCCGCCCTCAACTGTCCAGTCGACAGAAGTTTCCTACCAACTTCATTCACTCGGGTGGAAAGCATTTCAACAGCTTTGTTCAACGATACTAGGTGATATTTGGGGCCAGACGTTTCAGGTTTTTTCTGACACAAATGACGGGGGGCGTGATGGTGGCTTCAGTGGGACATGGAAAAACAAAGGTTGCGAAACTTTATCTGGGACCTTCGCAGTTCAATGTAAATTCACTTCCAGCACACAAACAACCTTAAAACTTAGCGACCTAAGCGACGAGCTAAAAAAAGCGAATCGTTTAGCGTCCAAAGGTCTAGCACAAAACTATTTTATCTTTTCTAACGCCAAACTGACGGGAAGCAACGATGAGAAGATAAGAGAAGCCTTTGACGCCATTCCAGGCATTAATAAATTCTTTATTTATGGCGAAGAAAAAATTACAGCTTTAATCCATGAAAGCCCTCGACTGAGAATGTTAGTTCCACGCGTTTATGGTTTGGGCGACTTGAGTAAAATTCTGGACGAGCGTGCCTACGCACAAGGGGTTGAGATCCTAAGCTCTTTAGGAGATGACTTAAGAAAGTTTGTAATTACTGATGCCTATCAGCGTAGTGCCCGTGCTATCGTCGAGCATGGTTTTGTGCTTCTACTCGGTGAACCTGCATGCGGGAAATCTACTATAGCTGCAGCACTTGCCTTAGGAGCTACTGACGAATGGAAGTGTTCAACAGTTAAAATAACTAGCGCAGAAGACTTTATAAAGCACTCGAACCCGTACGAAAAAAATCAATTTTTCTGGGTTGATGATGCTTTCGGCGCTACCCAGATAGACGATCAAAAAACCATCGCATGGAACAGCACATTCCCTCACATCCAAGCAGCGATAAACCGCGGCGCGAAGGTAATATTCACTTCACGCAGCTACATATTTCAAGCAGCAAAAAAATATCTAAAAACCTCAGCCCTTCCAATACTCAAAGAATCGCAAGTTGTTATCAATGTTGAGCGAATGTCGTCTAGCGAAAAAGAACAGATTCTATACAACCATGTAAAACTTGGCTCACAGAACTTAGATTTCAAGAAAAGGATCAAGCCACACCTTAAAGCAACAGCAGCACTTAATCTATTTACTCCAGAAATCGCACGTAGATTAGGCAATAAAGAATTCACAAAGAGTCTCATCATATCTTCCCACGGTCTAGCTGACTTTGTTGAAAGGCCAATGGAGTTTCTAAAAGAAGTGATTGAGACTCTAGACATAAATAGTCGGGCTGCTATTGCACTGATATTCATGAGAGGCGGAGCCGTTCCGAGCCCCATAACTCTCGACGAGAAAGAGGAACGTGCTATTACTTTAATGGGCGGTAGCATTGGACAGGTACGCAATTCTCTATCCACTTTAAATGGAAGTTTAATAGCGAACATAAATCAAGACGGAAGCTATGAGTGGCATTTCAAACACCCAACAATCAGGGAAGCGTTCGCCTCCATGGTTGCTGAGGATCGTGAACTTATGGATATCTATATAGCCGGCACACCGCTACCTCAACTTTTCCGAGAAATTTCTTGCGGGAACATGAATATCCAAGGTGTGAAAGTCATCATTCCCACAAATAGGTATCCAGCCCTAATTAGCCGTATGCAAAGTCTGTTAGACGACCCTGCGAGTCACGACTCTCTCAATCGTTTTCTAACTCGTCGATGCGACTCAACCTTCCTCCAAAACTTCATCATTGCATACCCACAACACCTTGAAAACCTGCACATCAGATCCTATATGTCTGTAGTTTCTGACGTAGGCTTGATTGTAAGACTTCACATTAGCAATGCCTTACCTGAAGCCATGAGAATCAAGTATATAGAGAGAATAAAGTATCTAGCAGTTTCAATACCTGACTCGGACTTTCTGAAAGATAGCATCCGCCCAATTTTTGAGAATGAAGAACTAAGCAACATATTGAAAGAGGTACAAGAAAAGCTGTTGCCAAATCTCGCCGAAATTGTTGACGAATGGCATAACGACCACAATGAGTCCGAAGACCCATCAACCCACTTCGAAACACTTAAGTCCGCGTTAAGAGACTACCAAGAAGCCTTATCAAGCTCTGAAGGCACACACGAAATAATAGAAGAAGCCTTAGACAGCATTGACATATCCATTGACGATTTACGACAAAACTATTATGCCGAACAAGAGCCAGACTATTCCTATAGAGAGTCGTATAGACTACCGACAAATGAATCTCGCTCAATTTTTGACGACATAGACAAATAAATAACTGTTGAGTTGCTCATACTTCCATATATGAGCAACTACACTGATCAGTTTCAGTCGTTGGTCAATTTCCCTGTACGAAACGCCACCCGCCCCGCCACTTTCGCCTGCCAGATCCCCGGCTCGGTATAGCGCCCGCGATCCAGCGCAAACAACACGCCACTGGTGCCGGCGCGCACGGTGGTCACGCGATCCTGCAACGGATCCACCACTTCAAACAACGCATCACCCTTCTCCACCCACTCGCCAGCATTGCGCAGAAAACTCACCACGCCATGGTGCGGCGCGAACAGGTATTCGGTGCCCTCGAACGGCAGACCTTCGCAGCACTCGCTCGGTGCCGTCGGCCATTCGCCGCTGATAAAACCCTGCTCAGCGAGGAAACCGAGAATCGCCTCACAATTTGCCTGCGCCTGATCGACCCGGGTGTCGCCCATGCTGCCCAGCTCCAGCGTGGTCGCCAGATTCGCTGCTGGAATCGCGGCATTCGGGAACGCCCGCGCCAGACGCAGCCACGGCGTCGAGCAGGATTCATCGAACGAGCTGCCGCCGGAATCTTCACACAACAGCGCCACGCCAGCCTTCAAACGTGCCGCCAGCGATTGCCACTGTGGCCAGTGCTGCGGCAGCGCGTACAAGTGAATCGCCGCATCGAAATCACAATGCAGATCGAGGGTGATGTCGGCATCGCAGGCATGGCGCAGCAACAGGCGATGCAAGGCTTCCAGTTGCGAGGCCGGTGCCGGCAGCTCATCGAACACCTGGCCCATGGTTTGGCGGATCAGTGCAACGTTGGCCTCGGCATCAGTGCCCAGACGCTCACCGATCAACGCCGCGACCGGTGCGCTAAGTTCCACGAAGGCACGGTTGAAGTTCTTGCCGCTGCCCAGTTCAAAGCGGCCCATGTGCGCACCTTGCACGTGTTGATCGAGGCCGATCGGGTTGGCCACCGGTACCAGTTCGATCACGCCCTGCAAACGGCCTTGCTGTTCCAGCGCATTGAGGCGCTGCTTGAGTTCCCACGCGGTGCGCATGCCCGGCAGTTCATCGGCGTGCAGGCTGGCCTGGATGTACACCTTGCGGGTGCCCGCGCCGTAGCGAAACACGCTGAGCGAGCGTTCGCTGCCCAAGTGGCTCCAGGGCAGAACATGGTCGATGCGTTGCATGGGTAACTCCTCACTATCTGGATCACAAAGATCCCCTGTAGGAGTGAGCCTGCTCGCGATAGCGGTTTAACATTCAACATAATCGTTGTCTGACACACCGCTATCGCGAGCAGGCTCACTCCTACAAGGGTCTCACCACAATTAGAGCGCAAAAAAAGTGGCCACCGCGCAAACGGGGCCACTTTTTTCTACGGCGTATTAATGGCCGTACACATCAAAGTCGAAGTACTTGTCCTGGACTTTCTTGTACTCGCCATTGGCGCGGATTTCGGTGATGGCTTTGTTGAATTGCTCGGCCAGCGCGGTATCGCCCTTGCGCACCGCAATGCCGGCGCCGCCGCCGAAGTACTTGGCGTCTTCGTAGGTCGGGCCAACGAATTCAAAACCTTTGCCGGCGTCGGTTTTCAGGAAACCGTCGCTGAGGTTGACCGAGTCGGCCAGCATCGCGTCGATACGCCCGGAAACCATGTCGAGGTTGGCTTCCTGTTGCGAGCCGTAACGCACCAGGTCGATACCGGCCGGCACCAGTACTTCGGTGGCGTAACGGTCGTGAGTACTGGCACGCAGCACGCCGACTTTCTTGCCTTTAAGCTCGGTCAGCGGGTCTTTGACACCGGAGCCTTCCTTCATCACGAAGCGCGCCGGGGTGTGGTAGTACTTGATAGTGAAATCGACGTTCTTTTTGCGGTCGTCGGTGATGGTCATCGACGACAAGATCGCGTCGATCTTCTTCACTTTCAGCGCCGGGATCAGGCCATCGAATTCCTGCTCGACCCAGGTGCATTTGACTTTCATCTGCGCGCACAGCGCATCGCCGATATCAACGTCGAAACCGGTGAGTTTGCCGTCAGGGGTTTTCATCGAGAATGGCGGGTAACCGGCTTCGATACCGATGCGGATCGGCTTGGCGTCTTCGGCCACAGCGGTCAGGGACAACATCGACAGTGCCAGGGCACCGAACATCACTAGCTTCTTCATTTATAACTCCTGTGTGCGGAGGCTTTTATTGGCAGCTTTCGATTCAGCGTTCGGTCATGGCCAATTGGCTACAAAAACCGAAGTGGCCGGCAGTCTATGGCGGCGCGCACAGGGTAAATTGTGTTTAAGCGACAAATACTTATGAAAAATCGGCGCACCGATTGACCGGGGTCAACGGGTGCGCCGTCGTGGTGCAGAGGCTGTAGGACAAGAGCATTTCCAGCGCAGAAAATCGCTGATTTCCCTGTAGGAGCTGCCGCAGGCTGCGATCTTTTGATCTGTTTTTTTTACCATCAAGATCAAGAGATCGC
>NZ_JBSVXS010000012.1:0-93835 GCF_054070155.1 Pseudomonas sp. SDT291_1_S447 | reverse complement strand
CTTTTGATCTTGCTTTAAAAAGCCAAAGTCAAAAGATCGCAGCCTGCGGCAGCTCCTACATTGGTTTGTGCGTTATGAGGCGATCAACTGGCGCAAGACGTAATGCAAAATCCCGCCCGACTTGAAGTACTCCACCTCATTCAACGTATCGATGCGGCACAACACTTCGATTTTCTCCTGCTTGCCATCCTCACGGGTAATCACCAACGGCAAGTTCATTCGCGGTGTCAGCTCGACGCCGGTCAAACCTTGAATTTCAAAGGTTTCCTTGCCCGTCAGGTTGAGACTCTTGCGGTTCTGATCAAGCTTGAACTGCAGCGGCAACACGCCCATGCCCACCAGGTTGGAACGGTGAATCCGCTCGAAGCTTTCAGCGATCACCGCTTTCACGCCCAGTAAGTTGGTGCCTTTGGCCGCCCAGTCGCGACTGGAACCGGTGCCGTATTCTTGTCCGGCAACCACCACCAATGGCGTGCCCGAAGCCTGATACTTCATCGCTGCATCGTAGATCGCCAGTTTCTCGCCGGTCGGAATGTAGATCGTGTTGCCACCTTCTTCGCCGCCAAGCATTTCGTTACGAATACGAATATTGGCGAAGGTGCCGCGCATCATCACTTCATGATTGCCACGCCGTGAGCCGTAAGAGTTGAAGTCCCGTGGCTCGACGCCTTTTTCGCGTAGATAACGCCCGGCCGGGCTGTCAGCCTTGATGTTGCCGGCAGGGGAGATGTGGTCGGTGGTCACCGAATCGCCGAGCAGGGCCAACACCCGCGCACCTTTGACATCCTTGATTTCCGGCAGCGGCCCGGAAATGTCGTCGAAGAACGGCGGATGCTGGATGTAGGTCGAATCGTCCTGCCACACGTAAGTCGCCGCTTGCGGCACTTCGATGGCCTGCCATTGTTCATCACCGGCAAACACTTCGGCGTATTCCTTGTGGAACATTGCCGTGCTGACCTGATTCACTGCATCGGCGATCTCTTTGCTGCTTGGCCAGATATCGCGCAGATACACCGGATTACCTTGCTGATCTTCGCCCAGCGGTTCGCTGCTGATGTCGCTGCGCACGCTACCGGCCAAGGCATAGGCGACCACCAGCGGCGGTGAGGCCAGCCAGTTGGTTTTCACCAGCGGGTGCACGCGGCCTTCGAAGTTGCGGTTGCCGGAGAGCACCGAAGCGACGGTGAGGTCGGCTTTCTGGATGGCTTTCTCGATCGGCTCGGGCAGCGGCCCGGAGTTGCCGATGCAGGTGGTGCAGCCATAGCCGACCAGGGAAAACCCGAGCTGGTCGAGGTATTGCGTCAACCCCGCAGCCTTGTAGTAGTCGGTGACCACTTTTGAACCCGGTGCCAGCGAACTCTTCACCCATGGCTTGCGGGTCAGGCCTTTCTCAACTGCCTTTTTCGCCAACAGCCCGGCAGCCATCATCACGCTCGGGTTGGAGGTATTGGTGCAGGAAGTGATCGCGGCGATGACCACGGCGCCGTTTTTCAGGCGATAGGTGCGGCCTTCGTATTCGTATTCGGTTTCCCCGACCAGATCGGCGTTGCCCACCGCGACACCGCCACCGCCTTCGCTTTCCAGACGTCCTTCTTCCTTGCTGGTGGGTTTGAACTGCAGGTCGATGAAGTCGCTGAATGCTTGCGGTACATTCGGCAGGGAGACGCGATCCTGTGGCCGTTTCGGTCCGGCCAGACTCGCTTCGACGCTGCCCATGTCCAGCGCGAGGCTGTCGGTGAACACTGGCTCCTGACCGGGCAGACGCCACAAGCCCTGAGCCTTGGTGTAGGTCTCGACCAGTTTGACCACTTCCGGCGGCCGCCCGGACAGGCGCAGATATTCCAAAGTCACGTCATCAACCGGGAAGAAGCCGCACGTCGCGCCGTATTCCGGGGCCATGTTGGCGATGGTCGCGCGGTCGGCCAGCGGCAGGTCGGCGAGGCCGTCACCGTAGAACTCGACGAATTTGCCCACTACGCCTTTCTTGCGCAGCATTTGCGTGACGGTCAGCACCAGGTCGGTGGCGGTGATGCCTTCCTTGAGTTTGCCGGTCAGTTTGAAGCCGATCACTTCCGGAATCAGCATCGACACCGGTTGCCCGAGCATTGCCGCTTCGGCTTCGATCCCGCCGACGCCCCAGCCGAGTACGCCGAGGCCGTTGATCATCGTTGTGTGCGAATCGGTACCGACCAGCGTGTCGGGGAACGCATAGGTGCGGCCGTCCTCATCCTTGGTCCACACGGTGCGGCCGAGGTATTCGAGGTTGACCTGGTGGCAGATGCCGGTGCCCGGCGGCACCACACTGAAATTGTCGAAAGCGCTCTGGCCCCAACGGAGGAACGCATAACGTTCGCCGTTGCGCTGCATTTCGATGTCGACGTTCTGTTCGAAAGCGCTGGCGGTGGCGAACTTGTCGACCATTACCGAGTGGTCGATCACCAGATCCACCGGCGACAGCGGGTTGATTCGCTGCGGATCGCCGCCGGCCTTGGCCATCGCCGCACGCATGGCGGCAAGGTCGACCACGGCGGGCACGCCGGTAAAGTCTTGCATCAATACCCGGGCCGGGCGGTACTGGATTTCGCGGTCGGAGCGGCGCTCCTTGAGCCACGCGGCAAGCGCCTTGAGATCGGCGCCGGTGACAGTTTTTTCATCTTCCCAGCGCAGCAGGTTTTCCAGCAGGACTTTCAGCGACATCGGCAGCTTGTCGAGATCGCCCAGGCTTTTGGCGGCATCCGGCAGGCTGAAATAGTGGTAAGTCTTGTCGTCGATTTGCAGTGTTTTAAGGGTTTTCAGGCTATCGAGGGACGGCATTACGATCACTCCTTTGAATCCGCACGGCTACGGATCGGGGGACGAATAGAGCTTTAAACCTAGCCCTGTTTTAGGTAGCTGGCTAATAACTGGACTCTATGGGCAAGTCCAAGGTTCCGACATCGGCTATCATGCGCCGGTTTTCGTGACAGGCTTTGCTGCAACGCAAGGTCTGGACATCGCGCAGTGGCCGAATGAGCGCCCGCTGCCCAGGAGTAAGAATGAACACCCTATTCATGCATTGCCGGCCAGGCTTCGAAGGCGAAGTCTGTTCGGAGATTTCCGACCTCGCCGCGCAACTCAACGTGGCCGGCTACGCCAAGGCCAAAGCGGCGACCGCCTGCGCCGAGTTTGTCTGCACCGAAGAAGACGGCGCCGAGCGCCTGATGCGCGGTCAGCGTTTCGCCGAATTGATCTTCCCGCGCCAATGGGCGCGCGGGGTTTTCATCGATCTGCCGGAAACCGATCGCATCAGCGTGATCCTCGCGCACATGGCCGAGTTCCCGGTGTGCGGCAGCCTGTGGCTGGAAGTCGTTGATACCAATGACGGCAAAGAGCTGTCGAACTTCTGCAAGAAATTCGAAGGCCCGCTGCGCAAGGCGCTGACCGGCGCCGGCAAACTGGTGGATGATGCGAACAAGCCGCGTCTGCTGCTGACTTTCAAGAGCGGTCGTGAAGTGTTTCTGGGTATGGCCGATGCCGGTAACTCGGCGATGTGGCCGATGGGCATTCCGCGCCTGAAGTTCCCGCGTGAAGCGCCGAGCCGTTCGACGCTGAAGCTGGAAGAGGCCTGGCACCACTTTATCCCGCGTGATCAGTGGGAAGATCGCCTGCACAGCGACATGACCGGCGTTGACCTCGGCGCCGCGCCGGGCGGCTGGACCTGGCAACTGGTCAACCGCGGCATGCTGGTGACCGCCATCGACAACGGCCCGATGGCTGAAAGCCTGATGGACACTGGCTTGGTGCAGCATTTGATGGCCGACGGTTTTACCTTCAAGCCCAAGCAGCCGGTGGACTGGATGGTCTGCGACATCGTCGAGAAGCCGGCGCGTAACGCCGCGATGCTCGAAGAGTGGATCGGCGAGGGGCATTGCCGAGAGGCGGTGGTCAACCTGAAATTGCCGATGAAGCAGCGCTATGCCGAAGTGAAGCGTTTGCTCGAACGCATTGCCGATGGTTTCAAGGCGCGCGGGATCAAGGTCGATATCGGCTGCAAGCAGCTGTATCACGACCGCGAAGAAGTGACCTGCCACTTGCGTCGCCACGATACCAAGAAAGCCAAATCCCGGTGAAACAACACAAAACCCTGTAGGAGCTGCCGCAGGCTGCGATCTTTTGATCTTGAAAAGCAAAGATCGCAGCCTTCGGCAGCTCCTACAGGGGGGTGGCGTAACGCCACAGATGACCGGATACCCGGCAATGCGCGACAATGCCGGCCAGTTTCAGGAGTGAATCATGAGTGAAATGATCGATACCCCGGTCGACGGGACCCTCGACGCCACCGGCCTCAATTGCCCGGAACCGGTGATGATGCTGCACCAGCACATCCGTGACCTGGCGCCCGGCGGCCTGCTCAAAGTGATCGCCACCGATCCATCGACCAAACGCGATATCCCCAAATTCTGCGTGTTTCTTGACCATGAACTGGTGAGCCAACATGAAGAGGCCGGTACTTACCTGTATTGGATCCGCAAAAAGTCCTGATCAAAGACAAAAAAAAGACCTGCATATGCAGGTCTTTTTTTATGGGCGATCAACCCGCCGAGCGACTGATCCGAATACGTTTGCGCGCGCTACGCGTCAACCGAATCGACAGCATCAACGCCGCACAGCTCAAGCCAACGATCAAACCCTGCCACAAGCCGCTCGGGCCGCGTGGCTCGCCGAGCCAGTCGGTCAAGCCGAGGGCGTAACCCACCGGCAAACCAATGCCCCAATAGGCGAACAGGGTCAGGATCATCGTCACTCGAGTGTCCTGATAACCGCGCAGTGCGCCGGCAGCGGTGACCTGAATCGCGTCGGAAAACTGGAACAGCGCCGAGTACACAATCAGCATCGCCGCAATGTGAATCACTGTTGGGTCAGCGGTGTAGATCGCCGCAATCGGCTCGCGCAGCAACAGCATCATGCTCGCCGACAGACAGGCGTAGGCCAGTGCGGTGCCCATACCGACGCCAGCGGCAAACCGCGCCTCACGCGGTTCTTCGCGGCCCAACGCCTGACCGACACGCACGGTCACCGCCATACCCAATGAGTACGGAATCATGAACACCAGCGAACTGACGTTCAGCGCAATCTGGTGCCCGGCCACCACGGTAGCGCCGAGGCTGCCGATCAACAGCGCGATCACGGCGAAAATACTCGACTCGGCAAACACCGCGATGCCGATCGGCAGACCAATCCCCAGCAGACGCTTGATCACTGCCCAATGCGGCCAGTCGAAACGGCTGAAGATTTCGCTCGAACGATAGGCCGGCGCCCAGCGCTCATAACCGGCCAGACCCAGCGCCATCACCCACATCACGATCGCCGTGGCCCAGCCGCAGCCAACGCCGCCCATGGCCGGCACACCGAAGTGGCCATAGATGAAGACGTAGTTCAGCGGAATGTTCAGCGCCAGACCGCACAGGCCCAACACCATAGCCGGACGCGTGCGACCGATGCCGTCACTGGTGCAGCGCAGCACGTGATAGAACGCCACCGCCGGCAGACCGCTGGCGATGCCGTGCAGGTATTGCATGCACGGGCCGATCAGCTCGGGATCGACCTTCATCAGGTGCAACACCGGTTCGGCGGCGACCAGCATCGCTGTCGCAATCAGCCCGACCACCAGCGCCAGCCACAACGCCTGACGCACGAGCGGACCGATTTCGCTGTGCGTACCGGCGCCAAAACGCTGGGCGACTTTCGGCGTAGTTGCCAGCAGCGTGCCGGTCATCAGCAGAAATACCGGCACCCAGATCGAGTTGCCAAGTGCCACGGCGGCCAGATCCTTGGGCCCGACGCGGCCAGCCATCACCGCATCGACGAAGCCCATGGCCGTGGTCGCCAGTTGCGCGATGATGATCGGCAACGCCAGGGCGAGCAGGTTCTTGAACTCCAGGCGAATACGCGCGGGGCGGGTGAGGGAAACAGCGACAGGTTGATCAGTTACAGAATTCACGGGCAAAGCGTCCACAGGTGTTGATGCGCAAGGCGCCGCATTCTACGCCGCTGACGCCTTGGTCAGGAAAAATCCTCTGTTGCGGATTTGTAAGCGCAAAGCCTGCTGGCCCGGCGACCGATCTGCACCTAAACTGCCGATCCGCCAAAGGAGCCCGCCATGCTGATTGTTGCCGACGAAAATATCCCGCTGCTCGATGCCTTTTTTGCCGGTTTCGGCGAGATCCGCCGGGTCCCGGGCCGTTCCATCGACCGAGCGACGGTCGAGCAGGCTGACGTATTGCTTGTGCGCTCAGTGACCAACGTCAACCGCGCGTTGCTGGAGGGCAGCAAGGTGCGCTTTGTCGGCACCTGCACCATTGGCACTGATCATTTGGATCTCGAGTACTTCAATGAGGCCGGCATCACCTGGTCGAGTGCGCCCGGCTGTAATGCCCGGGGCGTGGTCGATTACGTGCTGGGCAGCCTGATGACGCTCGCCGAAATCGAAGGTGTCGATCTGACTCAGCGCACCTATGGTGTCGTCGGCGCCGGTGAGGTGGGAGGGCGCCTGATCAAGGTTCTGAAAGGGTTGGGCTGGAATGTCAAAGTCTGCGATCCGCCACGTCAGGCTGCCGAGGACGGCGATTACGTAAGCCTGGAGCAGATCATCGAGCAGTGCGATGTGATCAGTCTGCACACGCCATTGACTCGCAGCGGCGACGGGGCCACTTGGCATCTGTTCGATCAGCAGCGTTTGCAGCAGCTCAAGCCCGGTGCGTGGTTGATCAACGCGGCGCGTGGTCCGGTTGTGGATAACGCCGCGTTGCGCAAAGTGCTGCTGGAGCGTGAAGACCTGCAGGCCGTTCTCGATGTCTGGGAGGCAGAGCCGGAGGTCGACGTGGCGCTGGCCGAGCTCTGCGTGCTGGCCACGCCACACATTGCCGGTTACAGCCTTGATGGCAAACAGCGCGGAACGGCGCAGATCTATCAGGCCTATTGCGAGTTCATCGGTCAGCCGTCCAGCATCCAGCTCAGTGACTTGCTACCGGCGCCGTGGTTGTCGCAAGTGACCTTGCATGGCGACAGTGATCCGGCCTGGGCGCTGGCGATGTTGTGCCGTGGTGTCTACGACCCGCGCCGCGATGATGCGGATTTTCGCCGCAGCCTTGTAGGCAATGTCGGCGAGCAGCGTGCGGCGTTCGATGTGTTGCGCAAGCAGTACCCAGTGCGCCGTGAGATTGAAGGGCTGAAGGTGCGGATTGAAGGGGCGTCGCCAGAGTTGGCGAGGATCGTGGCGGCGCTGGGGGCGGTGGCTATCTAGAAACCGGGTCGGCCCTTTCGCGAGCAGGCTGCGCCCAAATACCTGATCTGCAGACAGAAAAAACCCGGCCAAAGGGGCCGGGTCAGGAAGACGGTGGCTATATCACTCTTGTTCGGCAGGCTTGACCAATCGCTTCTCCAGCTCACTGCAGGCTTGCTGGATCATTTCTTCAGTGATCGGTACTTCGCGCCCATCCTTATCCAGTATCGAGCAACCCAGAGATTGGCCGGGCTTGGTGCGGATCACTTCAATTTTGTCTTCGCTGCTGTGTTGCAAGGACATGGCCTGTCTCCTCATCAGGTTGTGCGCCTAGGGTAAAACCGCCACGTGACCGGGCTGTGACAACTTCCTGCGGTCTGTCAGTGGAGGCATCTCCACTCAAACAGAAACGACCGCTCGTCTCAACCGGGACTTTAGACCAATAGTAACTATGGCCTAGTCTTTGGGGGCATATTTAACCTGACTCATTGTGATTTACAGAGTTCCGCCCCAAGAAGGTTTAGGCTAGCCCTTTCATCAACACGGATGTGTACCTGAATGACCCCGAAGCTTTCTTCACGACACCGTCGGGCCCTGCGTCTGACCAGTCGATTTCTGGCCCCTTACCGCTGGCAAGTCATCGCTGCGCTGCTGGCGTTGATCGTCACCGCCGCCGTTACGCTGTCGATGGGGCAGGGCATCAAACTGTTGGTCGACCGTGGCTTCATGACCCAGTCGCCGCATCAGCTCAACCAGACTATCGGCATCTTCATGCTGATGGTGCTGGGTTTGGCGGTCGGCACGTTCGCGCGATTTTACTGGGTGTCGTGGATCGGCGAGCGCTGCGTGGCCGATATTCGCCGTGAGGTGTTCAACCATCTGGTCTATCTGCATCCCGGCTTCTACGAGAACAACCGCAGTTCGGAGATCCAGTCGCGGCTGACCGCCGACACGACGCTGCTGCAATCGGTGATCGGCTCGTCGCTGTCGATGTTCCTGCGCAACCTGTTGATGGTGATTGGCGGTGTCATCCTGCTGTTCGTGACCAACGCAAAACTCACCAGCATCGTGGTGATTGCCTTGCCGTTCGTGGTCGCGCCGATCCTGATTTTCGGTCGACGCGTACGCAATCTATCGCGGCTGAGCCAGGACCGCGTCGCCGATATCGGCAGCTATGTGTCGGAAACTCTCGGCCAGATCAAAACCGTGCAGGCCTACAACCATCAGGTGCAGGACGAGCGACGTTTTGCGACGACGGTCGAGGACGCGTTTGACACGGCGCGCAAACGCATCTTTCAGCGCTCGTGGATGATCACCATGGTGATCGTGCTGGTGCTCGGCGCGGTGGCGGTGATGTTGTGGGTCGGCGGCATGGACGTGATTGCCGGGCGCATCACCGGTGGCGAACTGGCCGCGTTTGTGTTTTACAGCCTGATTGTCGGCAGTGCGATAGGCACGTTGAGCGAGGTCATCGGCGAACTGCAACGCGCGGCGGGTGCCGCCGAGCGCATCGCTGAGCTGTTGGGTTCGGAAAATATCATTCAGCCGCCCACTACCGGGCTGGTGACCCTGCCGCAGCGCGTGCGGGGCGAATTGCAATTACAGGAAGTACGTTTTTCCTATCCGTCGCGGCCTGAAAGCTATGCCGTCAACGGCTTGAACCTGACCATCCGGGCCGGTGAGACGCTGGCGCTGGTGGGGCCATCCGGCGCCGGCAAGTCCACGGTGTACGATTTGCTATTGCGCTTTTATGACCCCGTGGAAGGGCGGATCCTGATTGATGGTGTGCCGCTGACCAGCCTCGATCCGCTGGACCTGCGCCGTCACTTCGCTTTGGTCTCGCAGTCACCGGCGCTGTTTTTCGGCAGCGTTGAAGAGAATATTCGTTACGGCAATCCGGGGGCGACGCTGGAGCAAGTCAAGGACGCGGCAAAAATTGCTCACGCCCACGACTTCATCGAGAAAATGCCCAACGGTTACCAGACCCATCTCGGCGATGGTGGCCTCGGTCTTTCCGGTGGTCAGCGTCAGCGTCTGGCGATTGCCCGGGCGTTGCTGGTCGACGCACCGATCCTGCTGCTGGACGAAGCCACCAGCGCCCTCGATGCGCAGAGCGAACACCTGATTCAGGAAGCGCTGCCGAGCCTGATGCAGAACCGCACCACGCTGGTGATCGCGCATCGACTGGCCACGGTGAAAAACGCTGACCGGATTGCGGTGATGGATCAGGGCAAGCTTGTGGCCATTGGTACTCATCAGGAGCTGATTGCCAGCAATCCGCTGTATGCACGGTTGGCGGCGTTGCAGTTCAATGATGGCAAGAGCGCTTCAACGAGTCCTGTCACCGACCCTGCCATTCACTAAGTCACCGATCAGGTTGTGTAAATAAAAATGCCCGTATCTTGCGATACGGGCATTTTTCGTTCCTTGGCGTCAGTTGCTTGATCACTGATCGTCGAAGTAGCGCTCATGCCAGTCCACCAGTGGCTGTGGCGAGTTGAGCTTCTGGCCGTAGATCACCGAGTACGACAACACGTTCTGCACGTACTGACGGGTTTCATCGAACGGGATGCTTTCCACCCAGACGTCAAAACTCAGGTGATCAGCGCCGCGCAGCCATTGGCGCACACGGCCGGGGCCGGCGTTGTAGGCGGCGGAGGCGAGGACGCGGTTGCCGTTGAACTGGCTGTGCACCTGACTCAGGTAAGCAGCGCCGAGCTGAATGTTTTTGTCCGGGTCCAGCACTTGCTGCGGCGAGGCCAGCGGGATGCTGAACTTGCGCGCGGTTTCCTTGGCGGTGCCGGGCATCAATTGCATTAGGCCACTGGCGCCAACGCCGGAGCGCGCGTCGTCCATAAAGGCACTTTCCTGGCGGGTAATGGCGAACACCCAGCTCGAATGCAGACCACGTACCTTGGCTTCACGCACGAGCGTTTCGCGGTGGGCCATCGGGAAGCGGATATCCAGATCGTCCCAGTACTGCGCCTGACTGATGGTGCGGATCGCCGGGAAGTACCATTTCAGGTCGTAAGCCAGTTTCGCCTGGGCAACCATTTCATCGCGATTGAAATGGCGGCTGACGTGGTACCACTCGCGACGCCCGTCGACGATCTGTCCGCGAGCATGGAATTCCAGCGCGCGACGCACGCCCGGCGTGTTGCGAACCTTGTTGACCAGCGCCTGACTGAGGACCAATGGCTTGTTGTTCAGGGAGTACGGCGATTGCGAGCGGTCGGCGGCGAGGAATCCGTAGAAATCACGTTCCCGGGCGAGGCCTTTGTACAGCGTCTGCGCTTCCGGGTTCTGCGGCTGGGCCAGTTCCAGACTGCGTGCCTGCCAGTAGCGCCAGCGGTTGGTGGTGGCCAGATCCTGCGGCAGACGGCGGGTCAACTGATACGCATCGTCCCAGCGGGCCAGACGCAACAGCAGGCGCAAACGCCATTCCGAGACGGTGTTGTCGCGCAACTCCGGGTCGTATTTGGTCATCACGTCCAGCGCGCGGCTGTCGAAGCGCCGGGCGAGAGTCAGACCGATTTCCCGGGCGATCGCGACTTTTTCATCGCGAGAGAAATGCATGCTGCTGGCGTAACCGTCGAGCAACGCCATGGCCTTGTCCGGATCCTGACGAGCGAGGCGGCGCAGGCCGAGGCTGACCACGTCGGACATCGGCTCATCGGCCGGAGTGAAGCGCGAAGGTTGATTGAGCAGTTCCGGTTTCTGCGCCACATCCACCAGCAAGCGACCGCGTGGGGCGAGGGTGGTCAGGCCGTTGACCAGACTGTTGGCCAGTGGATAGTTGCGCGTCTGAGCGGCGAGTTTGGTGCGCTCCCAGCGTTTCTGCTCGGTGAGCTGGCCGTCGGCGGCCCAGATACCGAACAGCGCGTCGCACGCAGCGGGTTGCGATTTGCCGGTCAGCCAGAGCTTGTCGGCGTTGGCATAGCCTTCGGCTTTCTTATTGTGGGTGATCTGGTATTGCGCATTGAGGCAATCCAGCTCGGTGAAGTTGAGTTTCGGGTCGTAGTACTTGACGAAGGTCGCCCAGTCGCCTCGGTCGGCGAGCCAGCGCAACCAGCGCAGTTTCATCCAGTTGGCCTGGGGCAGGTCACCGTGTTCGGCGAGGAATTTTTCGATTTCCGCATTGCTCGCGGTCTTCAGGCGCGCGGTCAGTTCGTCGTAGGCCAGGTACGGTTCCAGCGGGTAATCGGCCAACGCCTGGCTGTAGCGGAAGTACGGGCCGGTATCGCCCTTGGCCAAGGCGCGCTTGGCTTCATCGTAATACTGGCGTTGGGTGGACAGGTCCACCGCCTGGGCGGATTGAGCGGCAGCGGCGGTAAGTAGCAAACAGGACAAAACACTGAAAAGGCGACTGCGCATGAGACATCCGGGCAGAGAAATCATGACAAGTGCCGACACGAATCAGCACTGAATTGTCTGTAGCTTAGCCTTTTGCCAGCAAGCGGCGAAAGCTTTGCGGGCCTCGCAGCACAAGTTCGCAACAATTGTTGTGCAGAGTGCTTCGACAGACAAATTGCCGGCCTGCTGAAGCCCTAACTCAGGTAGAATGCGCGCCCGGTTTTTGGAGAAGCTCATGACCCTGCTCAAATTCAGCGATGTGTCCCTTGCGTTCGGCGCTATGCCGTTGTTGGACAAGGTGTCCTGGCAGATCGCCCGTGGTGAGCGGGTGTGCATCATCGGCCGCAACGGCACTGGCAAGTCCAGCATGATGAAACTGGTCAAGGGCGACCAGAAGCCCGATGAAGGCTCGGTGTGGCGTGCCCCCGGTCTGAAAATCGGCGAATTGCCGCAAGAATTGCCGGTGGCCGACGATCGGACGGTGTTCGACGTGGTCGCTGAAGGCCTTGATGGCGTGGGTGCGTTGCTCGCCGAGTACCATCACCTCGCGCAGAACTGCGTCACTGAAGAAGACCTGAACAAGCTGATGCACGTTCAGCAAGACCTCGAAGCCCGTGATGGCTGGCGTTTGCAGACGCTGGTTGAAAGCACCTTGAGCCGTCTGCAACTGCCGGCCGACAAGACCCTCGCCCAGTTGTCCGGCGGCTGGCGTCGTCGTGTGCTGCTGGCACAGGCGCTGGTGTCCGAGCCGGATCTGCTGCTGCTCGACGAACCGACCAACCACCTGGACATCGGTGCGATTGCCTGGCTTGAAGAAGCGTTGAAAGATTTCCAGGGCGCAGTGCTGTTCATCACGCACGACCGTTCCTTCCTGCAAAACCTCGCCACACGCATCCTCGAACTGGATCGCGGCGGCCTGATCGACTGGAACGGCGACTACGCCAGTTTCCTCGTGCACAAAGAAGCCGCGCTGGCCGCTGAAGAGACCGCCAACGCGCTGTTCGACAAGAAACTGGCCCAGGAAGAAGTCTGGATCCGCCAGGGCATCAAGGCGCGCCGCACCCGCAACGAAGGCCGCGTCCGCGCCCTGAAAGCCCTGCGCGTTGAGCGCAGCGAGCGTCGCGAGCGCACCGGCAAGGCCAACATTCAGTTGGACACTGCCGACAAGTCCGGCAAGCAGGTGATGGTCCTCGAGAACGTGAGTTTCGCTCACCCGGGCGGCCCGTTCCTGATCAAGGATTTCTCGATGGTGCTGACGCGCGGCGACCGTATCGGTCTGCTCGGCGCCAACGGTACCGGCAAGACCACCCTGCTAAAACTGATGCTCAGCGGTCTGCAACCGACCAGCGGCAAAGTGGAAGAGGGCACGCGCATCGACGTGGCGTACTTCGACCAACTGCGTCATCAGCTGGATCTGGAAAAAACCGTGATCGATAACGTCGCCGAAGGTCGCGACTTCATCGATATCGACGGTCAGAGCCGTCACGTGCTGAGCTACCTCGGCGACTTCCTGTTCAGCCCGCAGCGTGCCCGCACGCCGGTCAAGGCGCTGTCGGGTGGTGAGCGTGCGCGTCTGTTGCTGGCCAAACTGTTCAGCAAACCTGCGAACCTGCTGGTACTCGACGAGCCGACCAACGACCTCGACGTGGAAACTCTCGAGCTGCTCGAAGAAGTGCTGCTGACTTTCAACGGCACCGTGCTGATGGTCAGCCACGACCGGGCATTCCTCGACAACGTGGTCACTAGCACGCTGGTCTTCGAAGGCGAAGGCAAGGTGCGTGAATACGTCGGCGGCTATCAGGACTGGATCCGTCAGGGCGGATCGCCGCGCCTGTTGGGCGTGACTGAAAGCAAGTCGGGCAAGGCTGACCTGAATTCGGCGGTGGTCACCGCTGAACCGGCTGTGGTTGCTGCGCCTGTCGCTGCTGCTCCGGCTGCCAAGAAAAAGCTGAGCTACAAGCTGCAACGCGAGCTGGAAGCGCTGCCGGGCGATATCGACGCCAAGGAGCAGCAGATCGCTGCCGTAGAGTCCGAAATGGCAGAAGCCGGTTTCTATCAGCGTCCTGCGGCTGAGACTGCCAAGGTGATCGCATCACTTGAGCAGTTGCAGGCTGAGCTGGATGCGTTGATGGAGCGTTGGGCCGAGCTGGATGCCTGATTGATCCGGATGTGAAAAAGCCCGGCGTTCAGTGATGAACGCCGGGCTTTTCATATCTAAACGCAGTTCACTTGCAGGAGTGAGCCTGCTCGTGATAGCGGTTTGGCATTCAACGAATTCGTCGACTGTCAGAACGCGATCGCGAGCAGGCTCACTCCTACACGGGACGGTTTCAGCGTTTGATCAGGTGTACCGCCAGTACATCGCAAGGCGCGCCGTGCAGTACGTCATTGGCGGTCGAACCCAGCAACAGCGCCAGACCATGGCGGCCATGGCTGCCGACCACGATCAGATCGCACGTGTTTTCCTTGGCGAAATGATGGATTTCCTGGCGAGGCTGGCCATAGGTCAGGTGGCAGTTTGCACCTTCAAGTTCTGCATATTTGGCTTTCAAGCGCTCAAGTCGTTCCTTGGCCTGATCGAACTGCTGTTGTTGCAGTTGTGACAGATCCATCGGTACGTCGCCGCCGAACGCCATGGCCATAGGTTCGACTATATGCACCAGCGAAAGCTTGGCGCCATTGCTCACCGATAGCTCGCGGGCGCGGTGAATCACAGGGTCGCACTCTTCGGTCAGGTCTACGGCGACCAGGATGTGGTGGTAGGGCATGAGGTGCTCCTCGTGAGGTTTCAATATTGTTAAGTATGGCTGGTTTCAAGCACATTGGTTCCAAAGTGACACAATGCGCTCACCGAGAATTGGGAATAGAGATATGACGGTCTGGTTGGTGGTGTCAATCCTGCTGGTGGTTTTAAGTCCGCTGGCGTGGTTGCGCCCATCGCGCGCGCAAAGCGGTCGCATCGCCCTGCGCATGGAGGCGCGCCGCATCGGTCTGGCCATGCAACTGGCGCCTCAGGAATGGCCGCACTGGCTGGCGCAGGAACCGCCGAACCCGTGCGCGCAGTATCATCGGCCGCGCCGTGGCAAGTCGCCTGCCTGCTGGACTTACTGGCAGAAAGCGCCGGGGGTGTGGGTCAATCAGTGGCAGGAAGTCTGCGAAGATCGGGCGCTGCTTAATCATTTCGAAAAATTGCCGGGCAACGTTTTCAAAGTCGAGGCAGACAAGCAGATGATCGCCTTGTATTGGGGCGAGAAGGGCGACGCCACGGTTTTGCTGGATATCGATGCCACCCTGAAAGCACTGGCATGACGCGCGGACTTTTCCCACTGCAACGGTGGGGAACGTCCGGCAGACGCGCAATAAAAAGCCCGACATGATTCATCGGGCTGGGTTGGCCAGGCAGGCCGGAAATCTTTTTGATGTTGAGTCAGTCAGCGCATTTCCCTGTCGTCCACCCAGCGTAGCCCTTTAAACAAGGGCTGTTGCGAATTAGGGCGACTTTTCTAACTATTGATTCTATGAATGGCTTCACATGCAGACGCGTGTTGCGGGTCTTCGTCTTACAGAAATGACCGCAAAGTCGCATTTCAACCCGTATTTTGGGCGATTGACAATTGTCGGAAATTCCGTGAAGGTGACGTACCCAAATCAAACGGGCGTATGAATTGAGCGTTTGTCTTACAGACTGCTCCTACAGAATCCCGACTATCGCGTTGGCGGGTGTGCCGGGTGGATTGGCGTTAGCATCGACGAAAAAGCGTCCTGCCGAGCCATTCGCCTGCGTCCGACGTGTACTGTTCAGCTTCCATATCGTGGAGATCAGTTGATGATTTACGAAGGTAAAGCCATCACGGTTAAAGCTCTTGAAAGTGGCATCGTCGAATTGAAATTCGACCTCAAGGGTGAGTCCGTCAACAAGTTCAACCGTCTAACCCTGAACGAACTGCGTCAGGCCGTAGACACCATCAAGGCAGATGCTTCGATCAAGGGCGTGATCGTCAGCAGTGGCAAGGACGTGTTCATCGTCGGCGCCGACATCACCGAATTTGTCGACAACTTCAAGCTGCCGGATGCCGAGCTGGTTGCTGGCAATCTCGAAGCCAACAAGATCTTCAGCGATTTCGAAGACCTCAACGTTCCGACCGTCGTGGCCATCAATGGCATCGCGCTGGGCGGCGGCCTGGAAATGTGCCTGGCGGCTGACTATCGCGTCATGTCGACCAAGGCCAAGATCGGTCTGCCGGAAGTCAAACTGGGCATCTACCCAGGCTTCGGTGGCACCGTGCGTCTGCCGCGTCTGATCGGTGTCGACAACGCCATCGAATGGATTGCCTCCGGTAAGGAAAACCGCCCTGAAGACGCCCTGAAAGTCAGCGCCGTCGACGCCGTGGTTGCTCCTGAAAAACTGCAGGAAGCTGCCCTTGAACTGATCAAACGCGCCATCTCCGGCGAGTTCGACTTCAAGGCCAAGCGTCAGCCGAAACTTGAAAAACTCAAGCTGAACGCCATTGAACAGATGATGGCTTTCGAAACCGCCAAAGGTTTCGTCGCCGGTCAAGCGGGCCCGAACTACCCGGCGCCGGTTGAAGCGATCAAGACCATCCAGAAAGCCGCGAACTTCGGTCGTGACAAGGCGCTGGAAGTCGAAGCTGCCGGTTTCGTCAAACTGGCCAAGACCTCTGCCGCGCAGAGCTTGATCGGCCTGTTCCTGAACGATCAGGAACTGAAGAAAAAGGCCAAGGCCTACGACGAAATCGCCAAAGACGTGAAGCAGGCCGCTGTACTCGGCGCCGGCATCATGGGGGGTGGTATCGCTTATCAGTCGGCCTCCAAAGGTACGCCGATCCTGATGAAGGACATCAACGAGCACGGTATCGAGCAGGGTCTGGCCGAAGCCGCCAAACTGCTGGTTGGCCGCGTTGATAAAGGTCGTATGACCGCTGCGAAAATGGCTGAAGTGCTCAACGCCATTCGTCCAACCCTGTCCTACGGCGACTTCGGTCACGTTGATCTGGTGGTCGAAGCTGTCGTCGAGAACCCTAAGGTCAAGCAAGCCGTGTTGGCTGAAGTGGAAGCTCAGGTCAAAGAGGACACCATCCTCGCGTCCAACACCTCGACCATTTCCATCAGCCTGCTGGCGAAAGCCCTCAAGCGTCCGGAAAACTTCGTCGGCATGCACTTCTTCAACCCGGTGCACATGATGCCGCTGGTGGAAGTGATCCGTGGCGAGAAGTCCAGCGAGCTGGCTGTTGCCACCACCGTTGCCTACGCCAAGAAAATGGGCAAGAACCCGATCGTCGTCAACGACTGCCCGGGCTTCCTGGTCAACCGCGTACTGTTCCCGTACTTCGGCGGTTTCGCCAAGCTGGTCAGCGCCGGTGTCGACTTCGTCCGTATCGACAAGGTCATGGAAAAATTCGGCTGGCCGATGGGCCCGGCATACCTGATGGACGTGGTCGGCATCGACACCGGTCACCACGGTCGTGACGTAATGGCTGAAGGTTTCCCGGATCGCATGAAGGATGACCGTCGTTCGGCCATCGACGTGCTTTACGAAGCCAAGCGCCTGGGCCAGAAGAACGGCAAGGGCTTCTACGCTTACGAGGCCGACAAGAAAGGCAAGCAGAAGAAAGTCGCCGATCCATCGGTGCTGGAAGTGCTCAAGCCGATCGTTTACGAGCAGCGCGAAGTCACTGACGAAGACATCATCAACTGGATGATGATCCCGCTGTGCCTGGAAACCGTGCGTTGCCTGGAAGACGGCATCGTTGAAACTGCCGCCGAAGCCGACATGGGTCTGGTCTACGGTATCGGTTTCCCTCCATTCCGTGGCGGTGCGCTGCGCTACATCGATTCGATCGGTGTTGCCGAGTTCGTTGCCCTGGCTGACCAGTACGCTGATTTGGGCGCGCTGTACCACCCGACCGCGAAACTGCGTGAAATGGCCAAAACCGGCCAACGGTTCTTCGGTTAAGCGTCCCAACTTTTGAGCGAGAGTGAAATTTTATGAGCTTGAATCCAAGAGACGTCGTGATTGTCGACTTCGGTCGTACTCCGATGGGCCGCTCCAAGGGCGGCATGCACCGCAACACCCGCGCCGAAGACATGTCGGCGCACTTGATCAGCAAATTGCTGGAACGCAACGCCAAGGTCGATCCAGCTGAAGTCGAGGACGTGATCTGGGGTTGTGTCAACCAGACCCTGGAGCAGGGCTGGAACATCGCGCGCATGGCGTCGCTGATGACCCAGATCCCGCACACTTCGGCTGGCCAGACCGTCAGCCGTCTGTGTGGTTCGTCGATGAGCGCATTGCACACTGCTGCGCAAGCGATCATGACCGGCAACGGTGACGTGTTCGTGGTTGGCGGCGTCGAGCATATGGGCCACGTGAGCATGATGCACGGTGTCGATCCGAACCCGCACATGTCGCTGTACGCGGCGAAAGCCTCGGGCATGATGGGCCTGACCGCGGAAATGCTCGGCAAAATGCACGGCATCACTCGCGAACAGCAAGACGCTTTCGGCGTGCGTTCCCACCAGTTGGCCCACAAGGCCACGGTGGAAGGCAAGTTCAAAGACGAAATCATCCCGATGCAGGGCTACGATGAGAACGGTTTCCTGAAATTGTTCGACTACGACGAAACCATTCGTCCGGAAACCACCCTGGAAAGTCTGGCGGCCCTCAAGCCTGCCTTCAATCCAAAGGGCGGCACCGTGACTGCCGGTACTTCGTCGCAGATCACCGATGGTGCTTCGTGCATGATCGTGATGTCGGCGCAGCGTGCACAGGATCTGGGTATCCAGCCAATGGCGGTTATCCGTTCGATGGCAGTGGCGGGTGTGGATCCGGCGATCATGGGCTATGGTCCAGTTCCGGCAACACAAAAAGCCCTGAAGCGTGCGGGCCTTGGCATCAACGATATCGACTTCTTCGAGCTCAACGAAGCTTTCGCCGCACAGGCCCTGCCAGTGCTGAAAGATCTGAAAGTGCTCGACAAGATGAACGAGAAGGTTAACCTGCACGGCGGCGCGATCGCCCTGGGTCACCCGTTCGGTTGCTCCGGTGCCCGTATTTCCGGCACCTTGCTGAACGTGATGAAGCAGAATAGCGGCACCTTCGGGGTGGCCACTATGTGCATTGGTCTCGGCCAAGGCATCTCCACTGTCTTCGAACGCGTTTAAGCGTCTCGTCGATGGAAGCCGGGGCCAAGTGCCCCGGTTTTTGTTTTTGTGGATTTATTTTGTTTTTATTTTGAAAAAATTTGAGTGAGGGCCGAAGCATGCCGATACAACCTGGGCTCTACCAACATTACAAAGGTCCGCAGTACCGCGTATTCAGTGTTGCGCGGCATTCCGAGACCGAAGAAGAAGTGGTCTTTTACCAAGCCCTGTATGGCGATTACGGCTTTTGGGTGCGCCCACTGAGCATGTTTCTCGAGTCAGTCGAAGTTGACGGCGAGCAGGTGCCACGCTTTGCTTTGGTGCAAGCCGAACCGAGCCTTTTTTCCAAGGCATAAGGCGAGGGCGCACAGAACCCTGTGCTTGACCTCACCTTGTATCAACTATATATAGCGGTGCCGCGTCAGGCGCCAACCGCCTTTCACTTCTAGAATTCAGGAATTTTCTGATCCATGGGCAAATCGCTGGTCATTGTGGAATCCCCGGCTAAGGCCAAGACCATCAACAAGTATCTGGGTAACCAATACGTGGTGAAGTCGAGTATCGGCCATATCCGAGACCTGCCCACCAGCGGTTCGGCTAGCGCCAGCAAAGAGCCAGCCGCCAAGCGCGGCAAGGCTGCTGCGGGCGAAGGTCCGGTGCTCTCGCCGAAAGAGAAAGCGCGCAAGCAGCTGGTCTCGCGTATGGGTGTCGATCCCGATCATGGCTGGAAAGCCAAGTACGAGATCCTCCCGGGTAAAGAGAAGGTCATCGAAGAGCTGCGCCGGCTCGCCAAAGATGCTGACACCATCTATCTCGCAACCGACTTGGATCGCGAGGGGGAAGCCATTGCCTGGCACCTGCGCGAAGCCATCGGAGGTGACGACAGTCGCTACAAGCGCGTGGTGTTCAACGAAATCACCAAGAAGGCGATTCAGGAAGCCTTCTCGGAACCGGGCGAGCTGGACATCGATCGTGTCAACGCGCAGCAGGCGCGTCGTTTCCTCGACCGCGTTGTGGGTTACATGGTCTCGCCGCTGCTGTGGGCGAAAATCGCTCGTGGCCTGTCCGCCGGTCGCGTGCAATCGGTTGCCGTGAAGCTGGTCGTTGAGCGTGAGCGCGAAATTCGTGCGTTCAACCCGGAAGAGTACTGGGAAGTGCACGCCGATCTCGGCACCACGAAAGGCTCGACCGTGCGTTTCGAAGTGGCTCGCGAGAAAGGCGAAGCCTTCAAGCCGCTCAACGAAGCTCAGGCCATGGCTGCGCTGGAGAAACTCAAGTCTTCCAGCTACAGCATCGTCAAGCGCGAAGACAAGCCGACCAGCAGCAAGCCTTCGGCGCCATTCATCACGTCGACCCTGCAACAGGCTGCGAGTAACCGCCTGGGCTTCGGCGTGAAGAAAACCATGATGATGGCCCAGCGTCTGTACGAAGCCGGCTACATCACTTATATGCGTACCGACTCGACCAACCTCTCGGCTGATGCCGTGGCGATGGCGCGCACTTACATCGAAGACGAGTTCGGCAAGAAGTATCTGCCGGAAACGCCGAACGTCTACAGCAGCAAAGAAGGCGCGCAAGAGGCTCACGAAGCGATCCGTCCTTCCGACGCCAACACCACGCCGACCAAGCTCGCAGGCATGGAGCGTGACGCTGAGCGCCTCTATGAACTGATCTGGCGCCAGTTCCTCGCATGCCAGATGCTGCCGGCGCAATATCTGTCGACCACCGTCAGCGTAGGCGCTGGCGATTTCGAGCTGCGCGCCAAGGGCCGTATCCTCAAGTTCGACGGTTACACCCGCGTCATGCCGCAGATTGCCAAACCAGGCGACGACGACGTTCTGCCTGATATGGCTCAGGGCGACGTGATGAAGCTGATCAAGCTCGATCCGTCCCAGCACTTCACCAAGCCGCCGGCCCGTTACTCGGAAGCCAGCCTGGTTAAAGAAATGGAAAAACGCGGCATCGGTCGTCCTTCGACTTACGCTGCGATCATTTCGACCATTCAGGATCGCGGCTACGTGACCCTGCACAACCGTCGTTTCTACTCGGAAAAGATGGGTGACATCGTTACCGAGCGCCTGTCGGAAAGCTTCTCGAACCTCATGGACTACGGCTTCACCGCCGGCATGGAAGAGAACCTCGATGACGTGGCACAGGGTGAGCGCGACTGGAAAAGTGTGCTGGACGAGTTCTACGGCGACTTCAAAAAGAAGCTCGAAGTAGCCGAAAACCCGGACAGCGGCATGCGTGCCAACCAGCCGGTCATGACCGACATTCCGTGCACGACCTGTGGTCGTCCGATGCAGATTCGTACTGCGTCGACCGGCGTGTTCCTCGGTTGCTCGGGCTACAGCCTGCCGCCGAAAGAACGCTGCAAGGCCACCGTCAATCTGGTGCCGGGCGATGAGATCGCAGCGGACGACGAAGGTGAGTCGGAATCGCTGGTGCTGCGTGGCAAGCATCGCTGCCCGATCTGCAGCACGGCGATGGACGCCTACCTGCTGGACGAGAAGCGCAAGCTGCACATCTGCGGTAACAATCCGGATTGCGCAGGCTACGAAATCGAAGAGGGCAGCTATCGCATCAAGGGCTATGAAGGTCCGAGCCTGGAATGCGACAAGTGCGGCAGCGAGATGCAGCTCAAGACTGGCCGTTTCGGCAAGTTCTTCGGTTGCACCAACCCTGAGTGCAAGAACACCCGCAAACTGCTGAAAAGCGGTGATGCAGCGCCACCGAAGATGGATCCGGTGAAGATGCCTGAGCTGAAATGCGAAAAGGTCAACGACACCTACATCCTGCGCGACGGTGCGTCCGGCCTGTTCCTGGCGGCCAGTCAGTTCCCGAAAAACCGCGAAACCCGTGCTCCGCTGGTGATCGAGATTCTGCCGCACAAGGACGAGATTGATCCTAAGTACCACTTCCTCTGCGACGCTCCGCAGAAGGATCCTGATGGTCTGCCGGCGGTGATCCGCTACAGCCGCAAGACCAAGGAGCAATACGTGCAGACTGAGGTCGATGGCAAGCCTACCGGTTGGAAGGCGTACTTCGACGGTGGTAAGTGGACGGTTGAAGACAAGCGTACGAAGGCCAAAGCCGAGTAAGCGTTAGTCTGATACTGAAAGGCCGCATGACAACCCACGGGTTTTCATGCGGCCTTTTTGTTTTGTGCTTGCGGTAGGATCGACTGATCCACGACACTGTCCGGCCTGTGTGAAGCAATTATTTCGTTGTGGAGAGTGCCGTCATGGCTCACGAACTCTATACCCGTACCAATCAGAAGATCTATTTCGCCGGCCTGTCGCTCGAAGCCTTGGCTCGCGCTGAAGAAGGGCGGGCGATGAATTCTCTGGCGTTGATTCAGGCTGGCCGAGAATCGGCGTTGTTTCACCTGTACGGTGCCTTGTTGGGGCTTTGTCATGAGATCGCTGGTTTCTATCGTCTGCCGCAGGCCAATGCGCCGCGGGCCGAGATGCTGTTGACGCGTGAAGTGCTGGAGTCGATCGCGATTCCCGAGTTGGCCGAAATGGTCGAGCTGGCAGGTAACTCTGAAACCTGGTTGGCGAAACTGCTGGCTGCGCATTCGGCGCTGTTTCAGCCGCCACGGGTGCCACACAAGCCCAAAGGGGACGTGACTCAGCCGCTGATTCAGGCGATTAATCTGGATGAAGAGGAGTCGCCAGAAGAGCTGAGTCGAGAGGAGCTGGAGAGCTGGCGGCAGAATCTGAAGGGCTTGGCGATTCGCTTTCGCGAAGGCTTGAACGAGTGCTGAGGGCGATTGACACGGTGGCAATCTGAAACATGCTGCTGGTCAAGATCCCGAGCGAAGCCTGAATGATGTCTATATAATCCCTGCCTTTCGTGGAGAACAGACCTATATGCCAACGTCCTTTCTAGAAATTGTCGAGTTACCAGACGGCCGAATCGAGCTGCGCAGGGCTGAGGACGAGGGTTCTTTGGTGACGCTGGATTTCTCCGAGGATGCCAAAGCGTTCCTGCAAGGTCAGCATGTGGAAATCGCCAAGGCGATGTTAAGCGTCGGCGTGCAGATGGCCGGCCGTATGGTTGAAGGCGAGTTTGATAAGGAAGAGGGGCCGCGGGTTCTTCATTGATCCTGGCGTCTCTTTACTTTTTGACGTTACCGCTTCAGATCGGCTTCTCTTTCCCTGGAGAAGCCCTGCGCTTCACACAGCGCGTATAACTACCAATCAACCCAAACGAATATTCAGGCTCTGAGCATCGCCCGTGCGTGCGGCGTTGATCAGTTGTTGTCGTGAATTTGCGTTCAGCGGGTTGAGCCAAGTGACTACGGTATGACTGCGACCCAGCTTCAGGGCTTCGCATGCCAGTTGCTGAGCGCTTTGAGCGCCCCGTGGTTGCAGCAGCAGAATGCGTTCGCGGTTCAGGCCGGCATCCCGCAGCCATGTCTGGGTCAGGCTTGCAGGAGGCGCTATCAGCGTCAGCCAGCGCGCGTCCTGATCTTCACTGAGTTCGCGAAGGATCGGGGCTAGCAGGTTCAGGCAGTTCCCGGCAGCACCCCGCAGTGACAGCTCACTGAATACTTCGGGTTCGGCATTCCACGGGCGCTCGACCACATCTTTCAGAGTCGGCGCCATCGGTTGCGCCAGAAACGCTTCGAATAAAGGCAGTTGTGTTTGCTGGGGGGTGTGTGGGAACTGCATAAAGCCTCCTTTAGCGGCGAATGACGCCGACACTCAAGCCTTCGATCACCAGTTCCTGATCTTTCAGGTCAACTTCGATAGGGGCGAACTCGGGGTTTTCGGCAATCAGCCAGACCTTGCTGCCTTCACGCTTGAAGCGTTTGACCGTTACTTCATCGCCGATGCGTGCGACGACAACCTGGCCGTTACGCGCTTCACGGGTGGTGTGCACCGCGAGGAGGTCGCCGTCGAAAATGCCGATGTCCTTCATGCTCATGCCGTGCACGCGCAACAGGTAGTCGGCACGAGGGTGAAAGAAGGTCGGGTTGATGTTGCAGGATTCCTCGATATGCTGCTGGGCGAGGATTGGCGCGCCGGCAGCGACCCGGCCAATGATCGGCAGGGTGGAGTCGTCGGCCTTGGCTTCGAAGCCGGGAATGCGAATACCGCGAGAAGCGCCAGGGGTCATCTCGATGGCACCTTTGCGGGCCAGTGCCTTGAGATGTTCTTCAGCCGCGTTCGGCGACTTGAAGCCCAGTTCCTGAGCGATTTCCGCACGGGTTGGCGGGTAGCCGTTGTCTTCGAGGCAACGTTTGATAAAGGCCAGAATCTCGGCTTGGCGTGGCGTCAGCTTTAGCATATTGATCGCTCTGTCTTTTTATACAGTGACTGGGATTATATACAGTGAAGCGCCCTTGGCAATGCCCGTTTTTTTGCCTGCCGCCGGACGGTCAGAAGAAGCGTTTAATAAAGCGTCGGCCTTGTGTGGTTAAATAGCTGACCGACCATTCCCAAAACGAACTGGCAGGCTTGACAAGGCACAGGCTGAAACGTATGTTTCAAACAAGTGTTTGTCAGGCGGAGTAGCCATGGCCCAGTCGGAAACCGTTGAACGCATTCTTGATGCTGCCGAGCAGTTGTTCGCGGAGAAAGGTTTCGCTGAAACCTCATTGCGTTTGATTACCAGCAAGGCTGGCGTCAACCTGGCAGCGGTGAACTATCATTTCGGCTCGAAAAAAGCGCTGATCCAAGCGGTTTTTTCGCGCTTTCTCGGCCCGTTCTGCATCAGTCTCGATAAAGAGCTGGAGCGGCGTCAGGCCAAGCCTGAAAACAAGCCAACCCTCGAAGAGCTGCTGGAAATCCTTGTCGAACAGGCCCTCGTGGTTCAGCCACGCAGCGGCAATGATCTGTCGATCTTCATGCGCCTGCTCGGTCTCGCGTTCAGCCAGAGCCAAGGCCATTTGCGCCGCTACCTGGAAGACATGTACGGCAAGGTATTCCGTCGCTACATGTTGCTGGTCAACGAAGCCGCACCACGAATTCCGCCGATCGAGCTGTTCTGGCGCGTGCACTTCATGCTCGGCGCCGCCGCGTTCAGCATGTCCGGCATCAAGGCTTTGCGCGCAATCGCCGAGACCGATTTCGGCGTCAATACCTCCATCGAACAAGTGATGCGTCTGATGGTGCCGTTCCTCGCCGCGGGTATGCGCGCTGAAACCGGCGTCACCGATACAGCCATGGCCACCGCGCAACTGCGTCCGCGCAGCAAATCAACGCCGGTCGCCGCCAAGGTTTAACCGCACACGGGTGGGCGCGGCAGCTTGTATCCGCTAAGCTAGCCGCCCATGCCGACTCTCGTTCTGAACCCGATCTTCATAGAAATTGCCGACCTGCCGAGCATGGCTCACGGTAGCGATTTTCTGCGGATCGGGTTTTTCGTTTTCAAGGAATTTCTATGACTGCTGGCCTGCAAGGCTCGTTGATGGTGGACGTCGCCGGTACCTGGCTGACGGCCGAGGATCGCCAATTGTTGCGTCAGCCCGAAGTGGGCGGCCTGATCATTTTCGCGCGCAACATCGAGCATCCACGCCAAGTGCGTGAACTCAGTGCGTCGATTCGCGCGATTCGCCCGGACCTGCTACTGGCGGTGGATCAAGAGGGCGGTCGTGTGCAGCGTCTGCGCCAGGGCTTCGTGCGTCTGCCGGCCATGCGCGCCATCGCCGATAACCCGAATGCCGAATACCTCGCCGAGCAATGCGGCTGGATCATGGCAACCGAAGTACTGGCAGTGGGTCTCGATCTGAGTTTTGCCCCGGTACTCGACCTCGATTACCAGCGCAGCGCCGTGGTCGGCACCCGTTCATTCGAGGGCGATCCCGAGCGTGCCGCAGTGCTCGCCGGTGCATTCATTCGTGGTATGAACAGTGCGGGCATGTCTGCCACCGGTAAGCATTTCCCTGGCCACGGCTGGGCCGAAGCCGACTCTCATGTCGCGATTCCAAACGACGAACGCAGCCTCGACGAGATCCGCGCCAACGACCTCGTACCCTTCGCCAAACTCAGCAAACAATTGGCCGCGATCATGCCGGCGCACGTCATTTATCCGCAGGTCGATTCGCAGCCAGCCGGCTTCTCCCGACGCTGGTTGCAGGACATTCTGCGCGGTGAATTGCAGTTCGACGGCGTGATCTTCAGCGACGACCTGTCAATGGCCGGTGCCCACGTGGTTGGCGATGCCGCCAGTCGTATCGAAGCCGCACTGACTGCCGGTTGCGACATGGGCCTGGTGTGCAACGACCGCGCCGCTGCCGAACTGGCCCTGAGCGCCGCACAACGGATGAAGGTCAAGCCATCCGCGCGCATCGCCCGCATGCGCGGTCAGGCATTCGCCAGCACCGATTACCGTCAGGATCCGCGCTGGCTCACCGCCATCGGCGCGCTCAAAGACGCTCAACTGATCGATTAAGGATTTTTCGCTATGACGGTTTACGCAATCATCGGTGGCACTGGCCTGACCCAGCTCGAAGGCCTGACCATTCGCCAATCGCTGGCGGTGGACACGCCCTACGGCGCGCCATCGGCCGACGTGCAGATTGGCGAGTACGCTGGCAAGGAAGTGTTGTTCCTTGCACGTCATGGCCACCCGCATCGCTTCCCGCCGCACAAGGTCAACTACCGCGCCAACCTGTGGGCGTTGAAGCAGGCCGGTGCCGAGGCAATCATCGCGGTGAACGCGGTGGGCGGTATTCACCCTGAGATGGGCACCGGGCATTTCTGCGTGCCGCACCAGATCGTCGACTACACCAGCGGCCGCGAGCACACTTTTTTCGCCGATGATCTGGAGCACGTCACCCACATCGACTTCAGCTTTCCTTACAGCGAGCCGCTGCGTCAGCAATTGATCGCGGCGGTGGCTGCCGAAGGTTGCGAGTACAGCGATCAGGGCGTGTATGCCTGCACCCAGGGCCCGCGTCTGGAAACGGTCGCCGAGATCGTGCGTCTTGAGCGTGATGGCTGTGACATCGTCGGCATGACCGGCATGCCGGAAGCGGCGCTGGCCCGTGAGCTGGATCTGGATTACGCCTGTCTGGCGCTGGTGGTGAATCCGGCGGCGGGCAAGACTACGGAGGTGATTACCATGGCCGAGATCGAGCAGGCGCTGCATGACGGCATGGGCAAGGTGAAGTCGGCGTTGGCGCGGGTGCTGGCCGGCTAAGGACTGCCCATGAGCATTATCATCGAACGGCTTAAGTCGTTGGCCTGGCCCCGGGCATTCACTGGCAGCGCGCTGGCCAAGGCCCGGGCTTATGCCGCCGAGGACCGGGTAGAGATCATCGAGATCGATGACAGAAAGATCGAGGCGTTCTGCGTCGGTTCTGAAAATCAGGCGTATGAACAAACCATTTACCTGTCCGAAGATCGGCTGGGTTCTGTCAACTTGCGCTGCCTGTGCACCTGTCCTGTCTCAATCGACTGCAAACACTGCGCTGCGGTGCTCTATCACCTGCAGGGCAGTGATCATGAAGCGTCTGAAAGTGACGCACAGATCCCGTTGGGTCGGGCGCTGGAACATTGGCTTTCGACCATCCCCGTTCCGGCCAAGCCTGCCGAAGAAGGCGCGCAAACCGCAGGCACGCGCCTGTTTTACAAGCTCAAGCCAACGTCAGTGAGCGGCAAGTGGCTGCTCGATATTTTCAAGGTCTCCCAGCTCAAGAGCGGCGAGTTACGCGAAGTCAAACCGATGTATTCGCTAGCGGAAATGCTAATGCGTCAGCCCGGCTACCTCACCGAGCTGGATCTGCGTGTCGCCAGGCTGCTGGTTGCCATGCACTCTCACCACGCCTATTACAGCGGCTATCCGCTGGAAGGCAGCAGCGGCGCCGAACTGCTGGAAATGCTCCTGCGCACCTCGCGGCTGTTCCTCGATTTCGAGGATCTGCGACCGTTGGTGCCGGGCGCGAAGCGCATCGGCCAGTTCGCTTGGGCCGAGCAGGCTGACGGCGGTTTCCGCGCGCAGTGGAGCAGTGCCGAGGCTGCGCAGGAAACTGTGCTGGCGCTGGAGCCGCTTTATTACCTGGATCGTGAACAGCGGCAGATTGGCCCTCTGTTCAATGAGCTGGAAGAAAAACTGGCCAGCCATTTGACTCTGGCGCCGGACATTCCGGCGCGTCAGGCCATGCAGTTCAGCCATCGCATGAGCGCCGCGACGAGAATCCCGCCGCCACACCAACTGACCGAACGAATCATCGACGACGTACTTCCTCAGCCACAACTGACCCTCGTCAGCGGTCGGGAGCGCTCGCGCTGGGAATACGTTCTGGAGCACCGCGCCGCCCTGGTGTTTACCTACAACGGCCAGCCGACGGTGGATCGCAACCCGGAAGTGATGATCCTCAACGGTACCGAAACCCAGCGCATCCAACGCCAGCCTGCGGTGGAAAAGAAACTGCGCCAGATTCTGCAAAAGCACGGTTTCAAGAAAGCCACGCGCAAGAGCTCGCTGGATCGTCCCGGTGAGATGTTCACGTTGCCGGATGATTCCGCCTGGCTCGGGTTTATGCACGAAGGGCTTGCCACGTTGCGCGCCTCGAACTGGGAAGTGGAGATGAGTCCCGGCTTTCATTTCAATGTGCAACCGGTTGAGCATTGGTACGCCGAGGTCGAAGAAGAGGCTGGGCATCAGTGGTTTGATTTGCAGTTGGGTATCGTCGTCAATGGTCAGCGCTACAGTTTGCTGCCGATCCTTCTGCACTTGTTGCGCACCCAGCCGCGCTTGCTTGACCCGGTCAATCTGGCACAACGCAGCGATGACGAAAAACTCCTGATCGAACTCAAGCCCAGCGGTTTTGGCGACCCTTCGGGCGCCAAGGTCGCGCTTCCGCTGAGTCGGGTCAAACCGCTGATGGCCACGCTGGGCGAGTTATACCTGGGCGGTCATCAGGGCGATGCACTGCGTTTGAGTGTCCCTGATGCCGCGCGCTTGAGTATGCTCGATGGCGTGCCGCTGGATTGGCAGGGGGGCGAGCGGCTGCGCACCTTCGCCAAGCGATTGCAGAATTCCAGTCACACCCTCGTCGCTGCGCCGGCCGGCCTTAATGCGCAACTGCGCCCGTATCAGCTCGAAGGCCTGAACTGGATGCAGACCCTGCGCGAGCTTGAGGTCGGCGGTATTCTGGGCGATGACATGGGGCTGGGCAAAACGCTGCAGACCTTGGCGCATCTGCTCACGGAAAAACACGCCGGTCGCCTTGATTGTCCGGCTCTGGCGGTGATGCCGACCAGCCTGATTCCCAACTGGCTCGACGAGGCCGAGCGTTTCACCCCCCAGTTGAAAGTATTGGCGCTGCACGGCTCGGGGCGGCAAAAGGATTTCGCTGATCTGGCTGAGTACGATCTGGTGCTGACCACTTACGCGTTATTGCCGAGGGATTTGGAGACCTTGCAGCCGCAGCTGTGGAGCGTGCTGATTCTCGACGAAGCGCAGAACATCAAAAACCCGATCAGTAAAGCGGCGCAAGCGGCCCGTGACCTGCAGGCCCGCCAGCGCTTGTGCCTGAGCGGCACGCCATTGGAAAACCACCTGGGCGAGCTTTGGTCGCAGTTTCATTTCCTCATGCCCGGCTGGCTTGGCGACAGCAAAACCTTCAATCGCGATTACCGCACACCAATCGAAAAGCACGGCAATGTTCAGCGCATGCAGCACCTGACGGCACGCATCAAGCCGTTTTTGTTGCGTCGCAAAAAGGATCAGGTCGCCACCGAGTTGCCGCCGAAAACCGAAATCATCCATTGGGTTGATCTCAGCGACGGCCAGCGCGATGTCTATGAAACGGTTCGCGTGGCGATGGACAAAAAAGTCCGCGACGAAATTGCCCGCAGTGGCGTGGCGCGCAGTCAGATCATCATTCTCGATGCCTTGCTCAAACTGCGGCAGGTCTGTTGCGACTTGCGTCTGATCAATATGCCGCTGACAGCAAAAGCGCTGCGCTCCGGCAGTGGCAAGCTGGTCAGCCTGATGGAGATGCTCGAAGAGCTGCTCGGCGAAGGTCGCAGGATCCTGCTGTTCTCGCAGTTCACCTCGATGCTCGCCTTGATCGAGGAAGAATTGCAGCAACGTGACATTGCCTATTCGCTGCTGACCGGTGACACCACGGATCGGCGCACACCGGTCAAGGATTTTCAGGGCGGCAAGGTGCCGCTGTTTCTGATCAGTCTGAAGGCCGGGGGCACCGGTTTGAACCTGACCGCTGCCGACACGGTGATCCACTTCGACCCTTGGTGGAACCCGGCGGTGGAGAATCAGGCCACCGATCGTGCGTATCGAATCGGGCAAAACAACCCGGTATTCGTTTACAAGCTGATCGCTAGCGGCACAGTAGAGGAAAAAATACAGGCGCTGCAGCAGGAGAAAGCAGCGTTGGCCGGGGCGGTGCTTGAGGGCGGGACGACGGGTGGCTGGAAACTGGAGCAGGGTGACATTGAGGCGCTGTTTGCGCCGTTGCCTGTTGCCAAGGGCTGAGCCCTAAGTAATAGAGCAATATCTGATGGCCCCATCGCTGGCAAGCCAGCTCCCACAGGGTTGTGAGTCGTACACAAAACGGTGTTCCAACTCGATACCTGTGGGAGCTGGCTTGCCAGCGATGGCTATCTAACAGGCGACGCAGATCTCAACGCTTGTCGAGCTTATCCGGCAGCGGCGCAAACAACGCTTCAATATCATCACTCTGCAACTTCCAGTCCCCGGCCTTGCGCCCATCCAGCACGCCTGCCGCCAAGTCGGATTTTTCCTTTTGCAGGTGCTGAATCTTCTCTTCCACCGTGCCCCGAGCAATCATCTTGTAGACGAACACCGGTTTCTCCTGACCAATCCGGTACGCCCGATCCGTCGCCTGATTCTCGGTCGCCGGGTTCCACCACGGGTCGTAGTGAATCACCGTATCCGCTTCCGTCAGGTTCAAGCCCACGCCACCAGCCTTCAGACTGATCAGAAAGATCTGACGCTTGCCGCTCTGGAATTCCTTCACCGGCGTACGCCGATCTCGGGTTTGGCCGGTCAGTAGCGCGTAAGCGACATTACGTTTTTTCAGCTCGTTTTCGATCAAGGACAGCATCGAGGTGAACTGCGAAAACAGCAGGATCCGCCGACCCTCCTCAAACAGCTCCTCAAGCATTTCCATCAAGCTGTCGAGCTTGCCCGAGGTGCTGCCGCGAGCGGGCAGGGTGGCGTCGTTGACCAGGCGCAGATCGCAGCAGACCTGACGCAGCTTCAAAAGCGCCTCAAGAATGATGATCTGACTGCGCGCCACGCCTTTACGGGTGATCTCGTCGCGAACTTTCTTGTCCATCGCCAGGCGCATGGTTTCATACACATCGCGTTGCGCTTCGTTGAGGTCGACCCAGTGGATGATCTCGGTTTTCGGCGGTAACTCGGTGGCAACCTGTTCCTTGGTCCGGCGCAGCAGAAACGGTTTTATCCTACCGTTCAAGTGCTGAAGTCTGACTTCACTGCCGCGCTTTTCAATCGGCACACGGTAATCGGCATTGAAGCTTTTCACGTCGCCGAGCCAGCCCGGCAGCAGGAAATGGAACAGTGACCACAACTCGCCCAAGTGGTTTTCCAGCGGCGTACCGCTGAGGCACAGGCGCTGGCGCGCATTCAACTCGCGCGCCGCTTGTGCGGCTTTGCTGTTGGGGTTCTTGATGTACTGCGCCTCGTCCAGCACCAACACATGCAGCGGCTGCTTGGCCAGACGTTCGACGTCTTTGGGCAGTAGTGCGTAAGTGGTGAGGATCAGGTCGTAATCCGCCAGATTGTCGAAGTGCTTTTTGCGAGTGGCGCCGTACAGCGCAACTACTTTCAGTTGCGGCGTGAAGTGCGCCGCCTCATCGAGCCAGTTCGGAATCAGGCTGGTCGGCATCACCACCATGCACGGGTGATCGAGGCGACCGGCGATTTTCTCACTGAGAATATGCGCCAGAGTCTGTAGGGTTTTGCCCAAGCCCATGTCGTCCGCAAGAATCCCGCCGACTTCCAGTTGCCGCAGCGATTGCATCCAGCTCAAGCCTTCGAGCTGATAAGGGCGCAGCGTCGCATTCAAGCCCTCTGGGGCTTCTGCACTGAAATCACGAATGTCGCGCAGGCGTTGAGCGAGCGTGCGGATCTGCTCGCCACCCTCCCACAGCAGCGGCAGGCCTTCCAGAGAGTTGAGGCGCGTGGCGTCGGCCTTGCTCAGGCGCAGGGTGGTTTCGCCCGGCTCCTGCAAATAAAACTCGCCGAGCGTCATCAATACCGGCTTCAACCGGCCCAACGGCAAAGCCACTTGCAACGGCCCATGCTCGCTGGTGCGTTGCGGGATATTGACCAGAATCAGTTCATCGTCGCGGCGACGGGCGAGGCGTTCCGGGTTGAGGATTTCCGCGTGTGAGCGCATCAGATTGAGCAAAATAGGCAACAGGCTCAGGCGCTCACCGTTGACGATGATCCCCAGTTCCAGATCAAACCAGTCGCGCTCCGGCACCTGTTCTACGGTGGCGTACCAGTCATCCACGGCGGTCAGATCGAAGCCGAACTCCTCATCGATCTGCAGTTCCCAGCCTTGGCTGCGCAGTTTCGGCAGGTCGTTGAGGGTGAAGGTCAGCCAGGCGCTGTCATTGACCATCTCGTACAGCTCGCCGGCGCTTTCCGGCAGCGCTTTGCTCTGTCGCGTGGCGATGCGAAAGCCGAGGATTCTTAACTGTTCGCGGTAGGACTGTTCGACTTCCGGGTGACGTTTTATCCGCAGCGTCTGGGTCTCCTGACGAATCAGGATGTCGCTGTTCTTCTGCCCGCTGACGTACTCATCCAGATAACTGAACGACAACGCCGCGCGATGCTGAATGTAGCGCTGCATCTTGCCGTTACGCGGTTCGAAAGCGCTGAACTCGACGCTGGCCAGCCACAGACGTGGCAACGGCTGCACGTTATCGACCAGCACTTGCGGTGGCGCTTTCGGGCTGCGGTTTTCCAGCACGGCTTGCAGCTTTTCCAAGAGTTCGGCGTCTTTGGCGGCGGCGGGGTAATCGAGGGTTTCCTGCACTTTCAGCAGGACGGCGGCGCAGTGTTTGCAATTGGTACGCACCGGGCAGGTGCAGCCGGCATCGACCAGCAGCAAGGTGCCTTTGGCTGACTCGCGCAGGTGAATGGTCTGACGGTACACGTTACCGCCAGAGCCTTCGCAACTGGCGGTGATGGTCGCATCACCGACCTGGGCGATGCGTACTCGATTTTCCAGGGCGTAGCGGCGGCCACGCTCCAGGCTCTGTTCCTTGAATCGGCTGACCCAGGAGGGCGCCAACGGTTTACTCAGCGGCGGGTTCATAAGGACTTCGATCAGTCCGGAATCGCTTCAGGTGCTTCCCGTGGCGCAGGCGCGGTCAGGGAAGTGATCTTGATCAGCAGGGCCAGATGGCCGTTGTCGAGATAGTTGAGTTGGCCGTTCTTGGTGTGGCTGTCCTGTTTTAGGCGCTCGCTGGCGGTGACCAGGCCATTGGCGTCGATCTGATTGACCCAGAAGTCGGCCGCCACGTCGGTGAAGCGCCCGAGCTTCATCTCCAGCGTGCCCTCGATCGGGAATTGGCCGAACTGCTCCTGACCATCGCTGACCGCAACTTTTGCCGGTGCTTCGCCAAGGGTTTGCTGCCAGGCCTTGTGCATCAGCACGCTGTAGTCGCCGCTGGCGGTGAGTTTAGTCACCACGTCATTCAGTGCAGGCGTGCGCTGGCTGTCATCGGCCAAGCGCTGGGCGCCAGCGGCCCAGTCTTCCGGCGCGGCACGGCTGACGATCGCCGGCACGGCGTTCTGCCGGACCAGAATCATTTCGACCTGATACAGGTCATCGGCGAAAACCGAGGGTGCTGACACTGTTATCAAAAGCGAGGTCAGCAGCAAAGTCAGCGAACGAAACAGGCGCATTGGGCGTCCTTCAAACAGATTTCGGGAGGAGGCGCTCAAACAGCGCCTCTACAGTATTAAAGCGCTCTTCCGGGCGTTCCATCGGCACCTGGAACTTGAACATTGTGGCGCCTTCGAATTTGTAGCGTTTTGGCTGGCTCTGGATCAGCTTGATCAGCGTCATCGGATCGACCGGCGTCTGCGCTTCGAACTCGATGCGCCCACCTTGCGGCCCGCCATCGACTTTCTTGATGCCGAGTTTTTCTGCCTGCAGCTTCAATGCCGTGATGCGCACCAGATTCTTCGTCGGTTCCGGCAACAAGCCGAAACGGTCGATCATCTCGACTTGCAGATCCTTCAAGCCTTCCTCATCGGTGGCCGAAGCAATGCGCTTGTACAGAATCAGACGCGCGTGAACGTCCGGCAGATAGTCTTCCGGAATCAGCGCCGGCACCCGCAGGTTGACTTCCGGGCCACCGCCGAGCGGCTGATCGAGGTTCGGTTGCTCGCCTTTGCGGATCGACTTCACCGCGCGCTCAAGCATTTCCATATACAGCGTGAAACCGACGGCTTGAATCTGCCCGCTCTGGCCATCGCCGAGCAGTTCGCCGGCGCCACGGATTTCCAGGTCGTTGGTGGCCAGTACGAAACCGGCGCCGAGATCCTGAGTATTGGCAATTGCCTCCAGACGCTTTTCCGCGTCCGAAGTGATTTGCTGGCGCGGCGGCGTCAGCAGGTAGGCGTAAGCCTGGTGGTGACTGCGGCCGACACGACCACGCAACTGGTGCAGTTGCGCCAGGCCGAACTTGTCGGCGCGCTCGATGATGATGGTGTTGGCGCTTGGCACGTCGATACCGGTCTCGATGATGGTCGAGGCGATCAGCACGTTGAAGCGCTTGTGATAGAAGTCGCTCATCACCTGTTCGAGTTCGCGCTCGCGCATCTGTCCGTGACCGATGCCGATGCGTGCTTCTGGCACCAGTTCGGCGAGATCGGCGGCGCACTTCTCGATGGTTTTCACATCGTTGTGCAAGTAGTAAACCTGACCGCCACGCAGCAGTTCGCGGAGCAGGGCTTCTTTGACCGTACTCTTGTTCTGCTCCATGACGAAGGTGCGCACCGACAGGCGTCGTGCTGGCGGCGTGGCGATGATCGACAGGTCGCGCATGCCCGACACCGCCATGTTCAGCGTGCGCGGAATCGGCGTGGCGGTCAGCGTAAGAATGTCGACTTCGCTGCGCAGGGCTTTGAGCTGTTCCTTCTGGCGGACACCGAAACGGTGCTCTTCGTCGATGATCACCAACCCGAGGTTTTTGATTTTGACGTCGTCGGACAGCAGCTTGTGCGTGCCGATGACGATGTCGATCTTGCCTTCGGCCAGATCGGCAATCGCCGCATTCACTTCCTTGGCCGATTTGAAGCGGCTCATGACTTCTACGGTCACCGGCCAGTCGGCGAAGCGGTCGCGGAAGCTGTTGTAGTGCTGCTGGGCGAGCAGGGTGGTCGGCACCAGAATCGCCACCTGACGACCGCCATGCACGGCGATGAACGCAGCACGCATGGCCACTTCGGTCTTGCCGAAGCCGACGTCGCCGCAGACCAGTCGATCCATCGGTTTCGGCGCGAGCATGTCTTCGCGCACGGCTTCGATGGTCGACTGCTGATCCGGGGTTTCTTCGAACGGGAAGCCTGCGCTGAACGTTGCGTAATCGGCTTTCGGGTCGGCGAATGCGTAACCTTCGCGAGCGGCGCGACGGGCATAGATGTCGAGCAGTTCAGCGGCGACATCGCGCACCTGTTCGGCGGCTTTGCGCTTGGCTTTCTGCCAAACCTCGGAGCCGAGGCGGTGCAGCGGGGCCAGGGCGTCGTCGCTGCCGGTGTAGCGCGCAATCAAATGCAGGTTGGCCACCGGCACATAGAGTTTGGCGTTCTCGGCGTATTCGAGGGTGAGGAATTCGGCCGCCTGATTGTCGATTTCCAGAATCGTCAGGCCCAGATAGCGGCCGACACCGTGATCGATGTGCACCACCGGCGCGCCTTCGCGCAGCTCGGTGAGGTTCTTGATCACCGCATCGTTATTGCCGTCGGCACGCTTCTCGCGGCGACGACGTTGCATCACGCGCTGACCGAACAGCGGACTTTCCGCGACCAGTGCCAGCGCTGGGTCATCCAGCATCAGGCCTTCGTCGAGCGGGGCAATGGTGATCGCCAGGCGATCCTTGCTCGCGACGAAGTCTGGCCAGCTGTCGACAGTTTTCGGCCGCAGCTTCAGGCGTTCAAGCAACTCCAGCAGCACTTCGCGACGGCCGGCGGATTCGGCGGTGAACAGCACGCGGCCGGGGAATTCATCGAGGAACCCGGCCAGCGCGGCCAGCGGTTGCGTGGCTTTGGCTTCAATCGCCAGATTCGGCAGCACTTGCGCCGGGAAGCGTTCGCGACCAGCGCCAGTTTCGACGTCTTGCTGACTGGCAACCACACGCGGCCAGCTCTTCAGGCGCGCGAAGCAGTCTTCCACCGGCAGGAACAATTCGGCGGGCGGCAATAAAGGACGCGAAGGGTCGACGCGGCGCTCTTCATAGCGATTGCGCACGTCGTTCCAGAAGTTTTCCGCCGCTTGCTCGATGCCCGGCAGCGAGAACACCTGGGTGTCCTGCGGCAGGTAATCGAACAGCGTCGAAGTTTCGTCGAAGAACAGCGGCAGGTAGTACTCGATACCGGCCGGAGTGATGCCGCTGCTCAGATCCTGAAAGATCGGGCAGCGACGGAAGTCGACGTCGAAACGCTCGCGGAAGCGTGCCTTGAAGCGGGTGACCGCGTCTTTCTGCAGCGGGAACTCACGAGCCGGCAGCAGCTTGACCGAATCGACCTTGTCGATGGAGCGCTGGTTTTCCGGATCGAAGGTGCGCAGGGTTTCGATTTCGTCATCGAACAGGTCGATGCGATACGGCAGTTTGCTGCCCATCGGGAACAGGTCGATCAACGCACCGCGCACGGTGAACTCGCCATGCTCATACACCGTGTCGACGTAGCGATAGCCACTGGCTTCGAGGCGCGCACGCATCTGTTCAACGTCGAGCTTTTGGCCGACATCCAGTACCAGACTGCTGCCGAGCAGGAACTTGGTCGGCGCCAAGCGGTGCAACGCTGTAGTGATCGGCACCACCAGCACGCCATGTTCCAGCTCCGGCAGCCTATACAAGCTGGCGATGCGCTGGGAAATGATGTCCTGGTGCGGCGAGAACAGGTCGTACGGCAGGGTTTCCCAGTCAGGGAAATGCAGAACGGGCAAATCCGGGGCGAAGAAACTCAGCTCCTGTTCCAGTCGTTCAGCGCTCTGGCTGTCGGCGGTCAGTAGCAGGGTGAAGCGCTTGGCAGCGCTGGCAGCCTCGGCAATCGCCAGGCTGAGGGCAGCACCGGGCAGATTGCCCCAATGCTGTTTACCTGCCTCGGCAGGGAGTAGCGGTAGACGCAGAACGGGCACGGAAGGTTGAGCTCCAGGCTTTGCGACAAAGTCGGTAATTGTAGCGGCGTCGGGTGCCGCCTGTCAGTTGCAGACTACGTCTATCTTCGCTGTTTGGACGAAATGTAGTGGTAACCATAAAAACCAGCCGTTTTTTTGTGGTTATGTAGTGCCGAAACGGGGTGGTGTTACGGAGGGTTACAGACATCGTCTAACAGTCGTCGAAAAATTGACTGCGCTGAAAGCCCCGGTTTTACTGGGCTTGAGAGAGGCGTAATTTTTTTGAACGGAATTTTGTTACCGATTTCGCGACAAGCGCGCATTGCTACAGGAGGTTGTCGGCGGCATAATGTAGCCCCTTTTTTCTGCCCCTACATGTGGAAGGTTACCGTGACTCAGAAGCCCGACCAGTGTCTTGGTGAATGGATCGACCGTGAAGCACTCGCAGAAGCGATGATTCCGCTTATCGGTCAGCTCTACCGCAATAACAACGTGGTGAGCTCGATCTATGGCCGCAGCCTGATCAACCAGTCTGTCATCGCGATTCTCAAAGCTCACCGCTTTGCGCGCCACCGTTCTTCCGACGACAGCGAACTTTCCGTCCACGAAACATTCCCACTGCTCAAAGCCATGAGCGAGCTCAAGCTCGGCGCGGCTTCGGTAGATCTGGGCAAGTTGGCGTTCAAATTCCGTAACGAAGGCAATGGCCGCAGCGCCGAGCAGTTCGTTCGTGAAGAGATGGCTGACGTGGTTGGCCAGCAAAACGCTTCCGCACGTAAAGGCACCGACGTTGTGCTCTACGGCTTCGGTCGTATCGGCCGTCTGCTGGCGCGCATCCTGATCGAAAAAACCGGTGGTGGCGACGGCCTGCGTCTGCGTGCCATCGTCGTGCGCAAAGGCGCCGAAAACGACCTGACCAAACGCGCCAGCCTGCTGCGTCGCGATTCGGTACACGGTTCGTTCAACGGCACCATTACCATCGACGAAGAAAACAACACCATCACCGCCAACGGTAACCTGATCCAGGTGATCTACGCGAAGAACCCGACTGAAGTGGATTACACCCAGTACGGCATCAAAGACGCGCTGCTGGTGGACAACACCGGTGTATGGCGTGACGCCGATGGCCTGGGTCAGCACTTGCAGTGCCCGGGTATCGACCGCGTAGTTCTGACCGCACCGGGCAAAGGCAAGCTGAAGAACATCGTGCACGGCATCAACCACGGTGAAATCACCGCTGACGACAAGATCGTGTCCGCCGCTTCCTGCACCACCAACGCCATCGTGCCGGTGCTGAAAGCTGTGAATGACAAGTTCGGCATCATCAATGGTCACGTCGAAACCGTTCACTCGTACACCAACGACCAGAACCTGATCGACAACTTCCACAAGGGCGATCGCCGTGGTCGTAGCGCCGCGCTGAACATGGTGATCACTGAGACCGGTGCTGCCACCGCTGCTGCCAAGGCCCTGCCTGAGCTGGCCGGCAAGCTGACCGGTAACGCGATCCGTGTTCCGACGCCAAACGTGTCGATGGCCATTCTCAACCTCAACCTTGAGAAAGCCGCCACCCGTGAAGAGATGAACGAGTACCTGCGCTACATGGCGCTGCACTCCGATCTGCACAAGCAAATCGACTTCGTCAACTCGCAGGAAGTGGTTTCGACTGACTTCGTCGGCTCGCGCCACGCCGGTGTGGTCGATGCTGAAGCGACCATCGTTCAGGACAACCGCGTTGTGCTGTACGTCTGGTACGACAACGAGTTCGGTTACAGCTGCCAGGTTATCCGCGTGATGGAAGACATGGCCGGTGTAAACCCGCCAGCATTCCCGCGCTAAGCGATAGCTGCACATGAAAACGCCCCGACCTAGGTCGGGGCGTTTTTGTTTGTGTGCCTTTTAAAGGTTTGTTGTCAGTACCGGCCCCTTCGCGAGCAGGCTCGCTCCCCCACTGGATCTGTGTCGCTCAGAAAATCCCCTGTGGGAGCGAGCCTGCTCGCGAAAGCGTTCTATCGAGCGCCGCCGGGCACGGCCGCTTGCGCGGTGCGTAACTCATGCTTGTTGCCACGGAACAACACCAGCGTCGCAATCAGCCCTAACACTGCCGCGCCACTGAGCCAGATCCCCGGCGCAGCCTTGTTATCCAGCACATGAATCAAATAAGTGCACGCCGCCGGGGTAAACCCGCCAAACGTCGCCGTCGCCAGGCTGTAAGCCAGCGAGAACCCGGTCGTACGCACTTCCACCGGCATGATCTCGGTCAGCGCCACCACCATCGCGCCGTTGTATGAGCCGTACAGGAACGACAACCACAGCTCGACGATCAGCAAATGGCTGAAGCTCGGGTTCGCCACCAGCCACGACAGGGCAGGGTAGGCGGTCAAAATTGCCAGAATCGTCGCCGCCAGCAGTAGGGGTTTACGTCCGATCCTGTCAGACACTGAGCCCATCACCGGCAACCAGAAGAAGTTCGACAGGCCGATGCACACCGTCACCAGCAACGCATCGAAATCCGACAAGTGCAGCTCAGCCTTGCCGAAGGTCGGGGTGTACGCGGTGATCAGGTAGAACGACACCGTGGTCATCACCACCAGCGCCATACCAGCGATGACGATGCCAAAGTTCTGACCGATCGAGCGGACGATTTCCCGCAGGGTAGGGCGGTGTTTCCGCGCCTGGAATTCTGGGGTTTCCTCCAGCGAGCGGCGAATGACGAAGATCACCGGCACAATCATGCAGCCGATCAGGAACGGCACGCGCCAGCCCCAATCACCCATTTGTTCCGGGCTCAGCCAATGGTTGAGGCCGACGCCGAGCAACCCGGCGAAGACCACTGCCGCTTGCTGACTGGCAGACTGCCAACTGACAAAGAAGCCCTTGCGGCCCGGTGTCGCGATCTCTGCCAGATACACCGACACACCGCCCAGCTCCACGCCGGCCGAGAAGCCTTGCAACAAGCGACCGAACAGTACGAGCAGCGGTGCGGCGACGCCGAGGGTCGCGTAGCCCGGCACACAGGCAATCAGCACCGTACCGGCAGCCATCAGCGCGAGGGTGATGATCAGTCCTTGGCGACGACCATGGCGGTCAATGTAGGCGCCGAGGAAGATCGCCCCCAGCGGACGCATCAGGAAACCGGCACCAAAAGTAGCCAGCGAAAGCATCAGCGAAGCGAAGGCACTGTCGGTGGGGAAGAAGGTTTTGGCGATGGCCGTGGCGTAAAAGCCATAGACCATGAAGTCGAACATTTCGAGAAAGTTGCCGCTGACAACGCGAAAGATCGCTTTGCCTTTGCCCGTGGTGGAGGACATGTTCAGGTACTCGCTATTGGATTTTGTATAAAGATGTTGCAGATCCTTTAATTCATAATGGCCGCCGCGGTTTTACGGAGAGATGAATAATTGTTCACTGGACGCTTGTTTTGGCTTGTGATGCTGGCTGGCGTATTGGCTGGCTGCGGTAATGGCGAGTCCATGGAAAGCTTCGGCGGGCCTACCATGGGCAGCACGTATTCGATCAAGTACCTGCGTCACGCAGGCATGCCTGAAGCGACGCAGGTTCGCAGTGAGGTGGAGGGCATCCTTGGCGAAATCGACCGGCAGTTATCCACCTATCGCAATGATTCGGACATCGAGCGCTTCAACGCTTTGCCCGCCAACAGCTGTCAGAAAATGCCTGCGTCGGTACTCGAATTGGTCCGAACTGGCGAACAACTCTCAGCGCAAAGCGAAGGCTCCTACGACCTGACCGTCGAGCCACTGATGAATCTCTGGGGCTTCGGCCCGCAAGGTCGTGAAGAGAAAGTCCCTGATGTCGCTGCGCTGGCCGAGGTGATGCAGCGGGTTGGTCACCAGCATCTGCATATCAATGGCGATCAGTTGTGCAAGGACGCCGCCGTCGAAGTCGACTTCAACAGCATCGCCGCCGGTTATGCCGTCGACACCATCGCGGCAAGGCTCGATGCCATGGGCATCCACGACTACCTCGCTGAAGCCACGGGTGAGCTAAAGGGAAAGGGTCGCAAGCTTGACGGCTCATCGTGGCGCATCGCTCTGGAAGAGCCCCGCGACGATCAGCAAGTCGCCGAACGCATCATCAATGTCGACGGCTACGGCGTTTCCACCTCCGGCGACTACCGCAACTATTTCCTGCAGGACGGCCGGCGTTATTCCCACACCTTCGATGCACGCACCGGTGCACCGGTCCTACACGACCTGGCGTCAGTCACGGTGATTCATCCTTCAGCGTTGATGGCCGATGGACTATCGACGCTGTTGCTGATTCTCGGCCCCGAAAGGGCGTGGGACTATGCCGAAAAACATGAGATTGGTGCATTCTTTGTGATTCGTGCCGATACAGGTTTTGTCGTCCGCACCAACGCGGCTTTCGAACGCCTCAGTGGCAAGAAAACTGACTGAGAACAATACGAAAGCTGGCGTTGTAGTGCAGGCAAAAGTAGCCTACGACGCGACCAAGGGTTAATGTGCGCGGCGTTGACGCTTCTATAGACTGTGTCCGGGTTCTTGATTGACCCCCAATTGTTCCTTCGCGCCGCCGTTCGGCGTGATTTAGCCGCCGGTGCTGCTGGCACCGCGGCCTGTTCTGAGGAGTACGCATGGCTGTCTACAACTACGACGTGGTGGTGCTGGGTTCCGGCCCGGCGGGAGAAGGCGCGGCAATGAACGCCGCCAAAGCAGGGCGCAAGGTCGCGATGGTCGACAGCCGTCGTCAGGTCGGCGGCAACTGCACCCACCTCGGTACCATCCCGTCCAAGGCACTGCGTCACTCGGTGCGGCAGATCATGCAGTTCAACACCAACCCGATGTTCCGGGCGATCGGCGAGCCACGCTGGTTCTCCTTCCCGGACGTGTTGAAAAGCGCTGAAAAGGTTATTTCCAAACAAGTCGCTTCGCGTACCGGCTACTACGCCCGTAACCGCGTCGACGTGTTCTTCGGCACCGGCAGCTTCGCCGACGAACAAACCATCGAAGTGGTCTGCGCCAACGGTGTGGTCGAAAAACTGGTGGCCAAGCACATCATCATCGCCACCGGTTCGCGTCCTTATCGCCCGGCGGACATCGATTTCCACCACCCGCGTATCTACGATAGCGACACCATCCTCAGCCTCAACCACACCCCGCGCAAACTGATCGTTTACGGTGCCGGCGTGATCGGTTGCGAATACGCGTCGATCTTCAGCGGTCTGGGTGTGCTGGTCGAGTTGGTCGACAACCGTGGTCAGTTGCTGAGCTTCCTCGACTCGGAAATCTCCCAGGCGTTGAGCTACCACTTCAGCAACAACAACATCACCGTGCGCCACAACGAAGATTACGATCGCGTTGAAGGCGTTGACAACGGCGTGATCCTGCACCTGAAGTCCGGCAAGAAGATCAAGGCCGACGCCTTGCTCTGGTGCAACGGTCGTACCGGTAACACCGACCAGCTCGGTCTGGAAAACATCGGCGTCAAGGTCAACAGCCGTGGCCAGATCGAAGTCGACGAGGCTTACCGTACCTGCGTGCCGAACATCTACGGCGCCGGTGACGTGATCGGCTGGCCGAGCCTGGCCAGTGCCGCCCACGACCAGGGTCGTTCGGCCGCTGGCAGCATCGTTGATAACGGTAGCTGGCGCTTTGTGAATGACGTGCCGACCGGCATCTACACCATTCCGGAGATCAGCTCGATCGGCAAGAACGAGCAGGAGCTGACCCAGGCCAAAGTGCCGTATGAAGTGGGCAAGGCGTTCTTCAAGAGCATGGCGCGTGCGCAGATTGCCGGCGAGCCGCAAGGCATGCTGAAGATCCTGTTCCACCGTGAAACCCTGGAAGTGCTGGGCGTGCACTGCTTCGGTTATCAGGCATCGGAGATCGTCCACATCGGTCAGGCGATCATGAACCAGCCGGGCGAACTGAACACCCTGAAGTACTTCGTCAACACCACGTTCAATTACCCGACCATGGCCGAAGCCTATCGGGTAGCGGCGTACGACGGCCTCAACCGGCTTTTTTGACGGGCTCCGGCCGGTGGCCTGAGCCGGCCGGGGAGACCGATTTCAGCAATTCTCGAGGGTGGCAGTGGCCAAACCGGGAAAGTCTGTAATCAGGCTGTCAACGCCGAAGTCGGCGAGTCTGCGCATCAGCGCAGGCTCGTTGACGGTCCACACCGACACATGCAGCCCCTGACGCTGCGCCTTCTGCAGGCGTTCCGGCGTACACAGCGTCCAGTTCAACGCGAGAATCTCACAGCCATAGCTGGCCGCGACCTTCAACGGGTCGAGCCAGGCGTATTCGGCGACCAGTCCCCGTGACACATCCGGCACCAGATCCAACGCCGCTTTCAGCACTTCCCGCGAACTCGAGGTGATCGTCACCTTGTCCAGCAGGCCATGGCGCTGAGCCATTTCACGAATCGCCAGCACGGTGGTTGCCGCGCGAGTACGCGAAGCGCTTTTGACTTCCAGCTGCCAGTGATCGAAATCACATTTCTCGAACAACTCTTCCAACGTCGGAATCGGGCACGGCTTGATCCAGCCGGGGCCGCCCTTGCGCGCGTCGTAGGTCACCAGTTCGGCGGCGGTGTGCTCGACAACCTTGCCGCGCCGTTCCGTGGTGCGTTTGAGGGTCGGATCGTGAATGACCATCAACTCGCCGTCCTTGGACAGGTGCAGATCCAGTTCGCAGCGGCGCACGCCGTGCTTGAGACATTCCTGAAAACTGCTCAGGGTGTTTTCCGGTGCTTCGCCCTTGGCGCCGCGGTGGCCGTAGATGAGGGTCACGGTTCTTCCTTAAATTAAATGCCTGATTCGTTCTGTTCGCGGGCCAGACGTCGTTCCTGTGCCTGCTTCTGCAAGATATAGCGGGCGAGCAATTGGCGCTGGGCATCGGTCAAGTGTTCGAACTCGGTGCCGATGTCGTAGCCTTCGCCCTTGCGGTCGCAATGGGTCACGCGGGCGCGCAGCAGCAGGCCCAGCGCTTGCGGCATCAGCACCAGTTTCACCGACAGGTGTGCACCGGCGGCGATCGGCGTCGGGTACTGAAAGTCGATCCCGCCCTCGGAGATGATCACCGGTTGCGGCTCGCCGATATGGCCGAGCACGGTCAGGGCGACCACCTGGCTGAGCAGGTCGATGCGTTTGTTCTGCGATTTCAGGAACGCGGCGATGGCCCGGTCGCGCTCGCTGATCTGGCGCAACAGGTGCTGCGACTCGAATTCGCTCAGGTGCAGTTCGCTGAGCAGGTTGAAGAGTGGGGAAGCATCCTGCAACACTTCCTGGCCTGCGGCTTCGGGAGCGGACAGGGGCCGAATTTCCAGTGCGATCGTGTCCTCGATACGGTAGTATTCGCGGCGATCTTCTTCATCTAATGTCGACATGGCGAACCCATGGTAGCGGCGGTGGTCTGAGTGTAAAGCTGGTTATCGACCCCCGCCACAAGGACGTTCCTTTTCCCTCCGAACAAGCCCCGACATGTTCAGACCTCTCTTCGTATTTATCGGCACGCGTTATACCCGTGCAAAGCGTCGCAATCATTTTGTGTCATTCATTTCCCTGACTTCGATGATCGGGCTCGCCCTTGGCGTGGTCGTGATGATCGTCGTGCTGTCGGTGATGAATGGCTTCGATCATGAGATGCGCACCCGCGTGCTGGGCATGGTGCCCCACGCGACCATTGAATCCACTGAGCCGCTCAACGATTGGCAAAGCCTCGCGACCCAGGTCAAGCAGAACCCGCAGGTGACGGCGGTTGCGCCGTTCACCCAGATGCAGGGCCTGCTGACCAATAACGGTCAGGTGTCCAAGGTGTTGCTCAACGCCATCGACCCTGCGCTCGAGCGCAACGTGTCGATCATCGACAACTTCATGAAGCAGGGCAAACTCGACGATTTGACGCCGGGCAGCTTCGGCATCGTCATCGGCGACAAGGCCGCGACCAAGCTGGGCGTCGGCATCGGTGACAAAGTCACCTTCGTCGCGCCGGAGGTCAGCGTGACCCCGGCCGGGATGTTCCCGCGCATGAAGCGCTTCACCGTGGTCGGCATTTTCCATGTCGGTGCCGGTGAGCTTGACGGCTACCTGGGTGTGACCAACCTGCAGGATCTGGCGAAGATGCACCGCTGGAAGCCTGATCAGGTGCAGGGCATTCGCCTGAAGTTCGACGACCTGTTCCAGGCACCGCGCGTAGCATGGAACATCGCCCAGCAACTCGGCGAAGACCATTACTACGCCCGCGACTGGACGCGCACCCACGGCAATCTGTATCAGGCGATCCGCATGGAAAAAGCCATGATCGGCCTGCTGTTGCTGCTGATCGTCGCCGTCGCTGCGTTCAACATCATTTCCACGCTGGTGATGGTGGTCAACGACAAGAAGGGCGACATCGCCATTCTGCGCACCTTGGGTGCGACGCCGGGCACGATCATGCGTACGTTCATGGTGCAGGGCACGGTGATCGGTGTGGTCGGCACGGCGATTGGCGCGGTGGTCGGCATTTTCGCGGCGCTTAATGTCAGCGCGGCGATCTCGGCACTGGAAGGCCTGATCGGCCACAAATTCCTTAATGCTGACGTGTATTTCATTGATTATCTTCCGTCGCAGGTACAGAGCCAGGATGTGGTCATGGTCTGCGCCGCGGCGTTGGTTCTGAGTTTCCTCGCCACCCTGTATCCCGCCTGGCGTGCCGCGCGCACCCAGCCGGCGGAGGCGCTACGTTATGAGTGAGTCGGGCATGAGTGAACAAGCAATCTTGAGCTGCCGCAACCTGGGCAAATCCTACGAGGAAGGCCCGGAATCGGTAGAAGTCCTCGCCGGCCTGCAACTGGAGTTGCACCCGGGCGAGCGTGTGGCGATCGTCGGCACCTCGGGTTCGGGCAAAAGTACTTTGCTCAACCTGTTGGGCGGCCTCGATACGCCAACCAAGGGCAGCGTCTGGCTCGACGGCGAAGAGCTGTCGGCACTGAGCGAGAAGAAGCGTGGCCTGCTGCGTAACCGTGCGCTCGGTTTCGTTTACCAGTTCCACCATTTGCTGCCGGAATTCACCGCGCTGGAAAACGTCTGCATGCCGCTGCTGATCGGCAAGACGCCGATCCCGGAAGCGCGTCAGCGCGCGACCGCTTTGCTGGAGCGCGTTGGCCTCGGCCATCGCCTTGAGCACAAACCCTCGGAACTGTCCGGTGGTGAGCGTCAGCGTGTCGCCATCGCTCGCGCTCTGGTGAATAAGCCAGGCCTGGTGATGCTCGACGAGCCGACCGGCAACCTCGACTCCCACACCGCGCAAGGCATTCAGGATTTGATGCTGGAACTCAGCACCTCGATGCGCACGGCGTTTCTGGTGGTGACCCACGACATGAACCTGGCTCGCCAGATGGATCGCGTACTGCACCTGCAAGAAGGTTGCCTGACGCCCATCTGATTGGCTGAAACCCGGCGCCTGCAAAGGCGTCGGGTCTTTTATTTTTATACGGTGCCCCAGCGAATGTTCAGACCGTTATCGATCTTTATCGGCACGCGCTATACCCGCGCCAAGCGCCGCAATCGCTTTGTTTCGTTCATTTCGATGACCTCGATGATCGGCCTCGCCCTCGGCGTGCTGGCGATGATCGTGGTGTTGTCGGTGATGAACGGCTTCCAGCGCGAAATGAGCTCGCGCATCCTCGGCATGGTGCCGCACGCGACCATCGTTGGCGTCAAGCCGATCGATGACTGGCAGCCAGTGGCCGCCGCCGCGATGAAGAATCCTGAAGTGACTGCCGCCGTGCCGTTCACCGAGATGGAAGGCATGCTCTCCTATAAGGGCCTGATGCAGCCGATCCAGATCAGTGGCGTCGATCCGGCGCAGGAAGGCAAGGTGTCGATCGTTGCCCAGCACATTGTGCAGGGCCGTCTCGATGCCTTGAAACCGGGCGAGTTCGGCGTGGTGATTGGTGAAATCACCGCACGACGTTTCCGCCTCAATGTCGGCGACAAAATCACCCTGATCGTCCCGGAAGTCAGCACCGCGCCGGGTGGCATCACCCCGCGTATGCAGCGACTGAACGTGGTCGGCGTGTTCAAGGTTGGCGCCGAACTGGACGGCTCAATGGGCCTAATCCACGTCGCAGACGCCGCGACCATGCAGCACTGGGAGCCGAATCAGGTGCAGAGCGTGCGTCTGGCGGTGAAAGACCTGTACGCCGCACCGAAAGTCTCCTCGGACATCGCCGCCGGTTTGGGTGCGGACTTCAAGGCTGACGACTGGACCCACACCCAGGGCAGTCTGTTCAGTGCGATGAAAATGGAAAAAACCATGATCGGCCTGCTGTTGCTGATGATCGTCGCGGTGGCGGCGTTCAACATCATCGCGACCCTGATCATGGTGGTGAACGACAAGGGCGCGGACATCGCGATTTTGCGTACCATCGGCGCCACGCCACGGCAGATCATGGCGATCTTCATGGTGCAAGGCACGGTGATCGGTATTGTCGGCACGATCATTGGCGGCGTGTTGGGCGTGATCGCCGCGCTGAATGTCAGTCAGATCGTGGGCTGGATCGAGCGAGTCAGCGGGCAGCATATCTTCAGTTCGGATGTGTATTTCGTCAGCAATTTGCCGTCGGAATTGCAGGGTGGGGATGTGCTGTTGATTTGCTCGGCGGGCTTTATTCTCAGCTTCCTGGCGACGGTATATCCGGCTTGGCGGGCGGCGAAGATCGAGCCGGCTCACGCGCTGAGATATTCCTGAGTTTCAAGTCCGTCTTCGCGAGCTTGCTCGCGAAGGGGTCTGTATGGCTGGCCTCAATCTCCCTTGGGCAACTCAATCACAAACCGCGTCCATCCCGCTTCGGATTCGCAATGAATCTGCCCTCCATGGGCACGGACGATGGATTGAGTAATCGCCAACCCCAACCCCGCATGCTCACTGCTGCCTTCCTGCCGCGCCGGATCCGCTCGGTAAAAGCGGTCGAACAAGCGTGGCAACAACTGCGCAGAAACTCCCTCGCCACTATTTTTGACTGAAATACGCACAGCGCTCGCTTGATCAACGATCCGCAAGCTCACATAGCCCTCAGCCGGGGTAAACCGCAGCGCGTTATCCAGCAGATTCGACAAGGCCCGGCGCAACATACTGCGATCACCCTTGATCTGCGCATTGCCCTCACGGCTCAGCTTGACCCCGGCGTCCTCCGCCAGCGGCGCAAAAAACTCCAGCAGCAGATCGGTCTCATCCGCCAGCTCCAGCGGTTCACGCTTGGGCATCAGCAAACCGTGGTCAGCCTTGGCCAGATACAACATGTCGTTGACCAATTGCGCCATCCATTGCAGCTCTTCGAGGTTGCTGTGCAGCGCTTCGCGGTAATCCTCGATCGGCCGAGGGCGGGTGAGGGTGACTTGAGTGTGGGTCAGCAGGTTCGACAGCGGGGTGCGCAGTTCGTGGGCGATGTCGGCCGAGAACGCCGAGAGGCGCTGAAACGAGTCGTCAAGGCGTGCGAGCATGGCGTTGAAGCTGTGGGCCATTTCCGCAAGCTCGGGTGGCATTTGCGCTTCGGGCAGTCGGGCATTCAGCGATTGTGCGGAAATCCCACGGGCGACCGCGCTCATGCGCCGTAACGGACGCAAGCCGCTGCGTGCGGCCCAGGCACCGAGCAAAGCGGTGGCCAGCGCTGACAGCCCGACCGTCAGCCAGATCAGATGCTGCATGCGTTGCAGAAAATGCTGGTGATGGGTGATGTCCAGCAGCAAGGTCAATTGCGGCGAATCGGCTTTTTCCGGGTAGAGCGGGGCGTTGAGCACGCGATAGTCGGTGCCGTCGTGACTCACGGTCGACAGGCCGGATTCTGGCGGCAAATCCTGGGGAATCTGCGTCGAGCTGTCGTACCAGCGTTGGCCGTCACTGCCGGTGATACGCAGCGACAGATCGGCCTGACGACTCAGCTCATCGGCCAGCCGTGCCTCGCGTTGCGCGGGTTGAACATCCTGCAAGGCGCGGCGCAGGCCAATCAGCTTACCGTCCAGTTGCTGCTGGTCGAGTTCGATGAAGTGCGCCTCGCTGGCGCGGTTGAACAGCACGCCGGCAAACAGTGAAACCACGGCGGTGCAGGCGGCAAACAATAGGGCCAGGCGCGAACTCAGGGACAAACGACGCATCAGGCGCCACGCTCTTCGAGCACGTAACCCATGCCGCGCACGGTGTGGATCAGTTTATTGGGGAATTCGTCGTCGATCTTCAGGCGTAAACGCCGGATCGCGACTTCGATGACATTGGTATCGCTGTCGAAATTCATGTCCCAGACCTGTGAGGCGATCAGCGATTTCGGCAGCACTTCACCCTGGCGGCGCAGAAGCATTTCCAATAGTGCGAATTCCTTGGCGGTCAGGTCGATGCGCTGACCGCTGCGTTCAACCCGGCGGCGGATCAGATCCAGACGCAGGTCGGCCAGTTGCAGACTGGTTTCCTGTTGTGTAGCGCTGCCGCGACGCAACAGGCTGCGCACCCGCGCCAGCAGTTCCGAGAAGGCGAAGGGTTTGACCAGATAGTCGTCGGCACCGAGTTCGAGGCCATGAACCCTGTCTTCCACGGCGTCTTTGGCCGTGAGAAAAAGTACCGGCGTATCCAGCCCGGCGCTGCGCACCGCTTGGAGAATCTGCCAGCCGTTGCGTCCCGGGAGCATCACGTCGAGGATCAGCAACGCGTAGTCACCGCTCAGTGCCAGTTGCTGGCCGCTGTTGCCGTCAGCCACCAGCTCCGTGTTGAACCCGGCCTCGGTCAGGCCCTGGCGCAGGTATTGGCCGGTTTTCGCTTGGTCTTCGACGATCAACAGTTTCATGGGCGACTCGGGTGGGTTCGGGGGTGTTGTAGTCACGAAAGCTTTATACCGTGAGCGCTGGCGTCAAACGCCAACCTGACAAAGTTGTAATCTGCCTGTCAGGTAGATGCCAGCGCAGGCCGGCTAAAGTTTCCCATAAGCTGAACCTTATCTTGTTGGAGAACGACCATGTTTTTACGCCAATCCCTGGCCATCTGTTTGTTGGCAATGAGTTCGACGGCGTTTGCAGCTCCCGCGCACACCTATGATTTCGGCCAGCCAGCACCGGCCGCCAAAGCCTCGCGCAGCATTGAAGTGGTGTTGAACGACATGTCGTTCGACCCGAAGGCGATTCAGGTCAAGGCCGGTGAGACCGTTCGCTTTGTGCTGGTGAATAAAGGCCAATTGCTGCACGAATTCAACCTCGGCGACGCGGCGATGCATGCCAGACACCAGCAGGAAATGTTGCAGATGCAGCAAAGCGGCATGCTCACGCCTACTGGCATGAAGGAAATGTCCCACGGCATGGCCGGCATGGATCACGCAGCGATGGGCCACGGCATGAAGCACGACGATCCCAACAGTGTGTTGGTCGAACCGGGCAAGACAGCCGAACTGACCTGGACCTTCAGCAAGGCCACCAGCCTGGAATTCGCCTGCAATATTCCCGGGCATTATCAGGCGGGCATGGTCGGCAAACTGACTGTCAGTCAGTAAGCACTCAAAGGCGCGGGCAAAGGCTGGTAGAATCCGCTGATTATTCAGTCAGGTTTCCGCCATGCATCCCGCAGCCGAACACTCGCCGCTGGGCAAATCCAGCGAATACATCGCCACGTACACGCCGTCCCTGCTGTTCCCGATTCCGCGCACCGCGAAATGGGCCGAGCTGGGTCTGACCGCCGAAACCCTGCCGTATAAAGGTGTGGATTTCTGGAACTGCTTCGAGCTGTCGTGGCTGCTGTCGTCGGGTAAACCGGTGGTGGCGATCGGCGAGTTCAGCATCCCGGCGGATTCGCCGAACATCATCGAATCGAAGTCGTTCAAGTTGTATTTGAACTCGCTGAACCAGACGGCGTTTGCCGACGTCACTTCTTTGGAAGCAACGCTGGTCAAGGACCTTTCTGCCGCTGCCGGCAAACCGGTGGGTGTACGGGTTCGCAGCCTGAAGGATGTTGAAGCGGAGGGCGTCGTGGCGCTGCCGGGCGTGTGCATCGACGATCTGGATATCAGCGTCAGCAACTATGAGCATCCGCGCCCGGAACTGTTGCGTTGCGATGAATCGCGGGTTGTCGAAGAGACGGTGTATAGCCATCTGCTCAAATCCAATTGCCCGGTGACCAGTCAGCCGGACTGGGGCACAGTGGTGGTGGAGTATCGTGGCTCGGCGCTGGATCATGCCAGTTTGCTGGAATATATCGTCAGCTTCCGTCAGCATTCGGACTTCCATGAGCAGTGTGTGGAGCGGATTTTTCTTGATCTGCAGCGGTTGCTGAAACCTGAGAAGCTCACGGTGTTTGCACGTTACGTGCGTCGCGGTGGTCTGGATATCAACCCGTATCGCAGCACTGAAAACGTGCAACTGCCGAACCATCGATTGGTGCGTCAATAGATACCCAATGTAGGAGTGAGCCTGCTCGCGATAGCGGTGTAGCAGTCGACATCAACGTTGAATGTCAGTCAGCTATCGCGAGCAGGCTCACTCCTACAGGGGAATGCATTGCCAAAGTTGAAATGAAAAAGCCCGGCCAGTGATGGCAGGGCTTTTTGCGTTTCGGGGGGAGTCAGATCCCCATGCTGCCCAGCGCGTTGACGATGTTGCGCAAAGTGCCAGCTATGGTTGGATGGTCAACTTCAAAGCGTTCAACGGCGAGGTTCACGCCGTCGGCAATATTCGAATCGTTGGTCTTGGTTTCGAGTTCAAGTTCCAGTTCAATCTGCGCCATCAGCGCATGCAAATCCTCACGCTCGGCTTCCGACAGCGGCGGATTCTGCTCCAGCTGCTCGCGCAGGGTATCGAGCTGTTTTTGCAGTTCTTGGGCGGGCATGGTGTTTTCCTTTTATCAATAGGCACTGGCATTGACCGCAGCCGCGCGCCAAAGGTCTATGGCTGACCTTTAGATTAATCCACTCCCGGCAAACCTGCATGATCCCGATCAGGGCTTTTCGCCTTTGAGCCGGCGCAGGCTGATGTCCGCCAGGCAGGTGTCGAGTTCGCCCAAGTGATCGATGACCGAATGCACGCCCAGCCCGAATAACTGCACGGTTGCCTTGCCACGCAACTGTTCGCGTTCTTTCTGGCTCAAGGCTTGCCATTCGCCCGGCGCCAGGCCACACAGCGAGCCGCAGGAGGCGAGGCCGATGGTCCATAGCCCGGCGTTAAGGCCGGCCTGCAACAGGCGCGGCTCACCGCTGACCAATACGCAACCGTCCAGACTGCTGACGTTCAGATCCATCAGGGCCTGCCAGCAAGCGTTCGGCGCAGGCCATGGATTGATTGTTGCCGAATATTGCGCGGGTTTGATCCAGGCAGGTAGCGAGTTTGATAACGATTGGGCGAGGGCAGGGGGCAGTTCATCCAGCCAGGCACAGGGAATCTGCTGGCGCTGCAAACTGTGCAGACTGTCGAGCGCGCCTGGCGTGGCCTCGGCATATTCGGGCCGGGCAACGGTATTCAGACGAGCGCGAGCACCGAAATCCACCAGACAACCGCTGAGTCCAAACAATACGGCGGTCAGGCTGGACGCGGCGACGGGCAAGGTTTCGGCATGTGACATGGCAACGTCCCTGAAATAGCGCTAAGGCTAGTCACTCCAGGTGACAGTTGCGTGACGGCTATGTGAAACGCGGCGTGGGAAGCGTCCTACAACTTTGCACAATTGGCCGACTGTCCAAACGGGCTTTTGCGCTTATACTAGCGGCCTTAATGCCCGGGCCCCGATGCCCGCGACAGTACATATCCAAGGAGTTTTTCTATGCGCTGGAGCTATCCGCTCGCTCAGCTAAGTGTATGTGCCGGCCTGTTGCTGGCGCCGTTCGCCACTCAGGCGGCAACGGAAGAAGACCCTTGGGAAAGCGTCAACCGCCCGATTTTCCAGTTCAACGACTTTGTTGACACTTACGCGCTGAAACCACTGGCCCAGGGCTATGAGTTTGTCACGCCGCAGTTCCTCGAAGACGGCATCCACAACATGTTCCGCAACGTCGGTGACGTCACCAACCTTGCCAACAACATCCTGCAAGCCAAACCGGCTGCTGCGGGCGTCGACACCGCTCGCCTGATCTTCAATACCACTTTCGGTCTGCTCGGCTTCTTCGATGTCGGTACCCAGATGGGCCTGAACCGTAGCGACGAAGACTTCGGTCAGACCCTCGGTTACTGGGGCGTAGGTAGCGGTCCGTACGTGATGCTGCCGCTGATGGGGCCGAGCACATTGCGCGATGCGCCTTCCAAGTACGTCGACAGCTACACCGGGATGTACCGCTACATCGACCACGTGCCTACGCGTAACTCGATCTTCGGTCTGAACATCGTCGACACCCGCGCCAGCCTGCTGTCGAGCGAGAAGTTGATCAGCGGCGACAAGTACACCTTCATCCGCAACGCTTACTTGCAGAACCGCGAGTTCAAAGTGAAGGATGGCCAGGTCGAAGACGATTTTTAATCTCGACCGGTAAAGACAAAGGCGACCTCAGGGTCGCCTTTTTTGTGTGTAGCTATTTCATTTTCAGAATGGTCAGGCCGAGCTTCTGGCCGCCGCCATCCTGTGGCCGGATCCACACCACTTCGGTCTCGGCCTCAAGGCCGCTGAGTGCGGCGTGATCGGAGTCGATGCGCACGCTCAAACGATCACCGACCGCGAACTGGCGCGGTGCTTCGACCTGCATGCCACTGCTGGAGAGGTCGATGCAAACGCCTGAAACCTCATCGCCTTCATGAATCAACACGACATCGGCATCGACCCGCATGCGGATGAAATCGCGCTTTTCGCTGTAGTCCCGACTGGTTTGACTCATAGGTTCGTCCTTCCATTGGGTTACGGTTTGAGCTGTTCTTATAACTCTCGGTGATTTGACAAGTAAAGTCGTCAAGCGACCATCGGCGCATGCTTGAAACGCTCTGCGGATGGGAGTACCGTCTGCGCCTTAGAAGGGCACCTCTGGTGTAACCGCGTTTGCAGCCATTGCTCGAAAGCGGTGCAGTAGAGAGGCTAGAAAGCGAATCCAGTAGTCTGCGCAGGGCCCGATGCCCCGCCAACTACGCCAACCTAATTCTGGCGCCGTTTGCCCACATGCCAAAAACCAGTGCCACGCTGCTGATAATCGATGATGACGAAGTAGTGCGCGCGAGCCTCGCGGCCTATTTGGAAGACAGTGGTTTCAGCGTCCTGCAGGCCAGCAACGGCCAACAGGGTCTTCAGGTATTCGAGCAAGACACGCCCGACCTGGTCATCTGCGATCTGCGCATGCCGCAGATGGGCGGTCTCGAACTGATCCGTCAGGTCACCGAGCGGTCGCCGCAGACACCGGTGATCGTGGTGTCGGGTGCCGGCGTGATGAACGACGCGGTCGAGGCCCTGCGCCTGGGCGCGGCGGACTACCTGATCAAGCCTCTCGAAGATCTGGCTGTGCTCGAGCACTCTGTGCGCCGGGCCCTGGATCGTGCGCGCCTGCTGGTGGAAAACCAGCGCTACCGCGAGAAGCTGGAAAAGGCCAACCGCGAGCTTGAGGCCAGCCTGAACCTGCTCCAGGAAGACCAGAACGCCGGTCGCCAGGTGCAGATGAACATGCTGCCGGAAAGCCCGTGGAGCATCGACGAGTTCAAGTTCGCGCACCAGATCATCCCGTCGTTGTACCTGTCGGGGGATTTTGTCGACTATTTCCGTGTCGACGAGCGCCGGGTGGCTTTCTATCTGGCGGATGTATCCGGTCATGGCGCCTCTTCAGCCTTCGTCACCGTGCTGCTGAAGTTCATGACCACGCGCCTGTTGTTCGAATCCAAGCGCAACGGCACTTTGCCGGAATTCAAGCCTTCGGAAGTCCTTGGTCATATCAACCGGGGGCTGATCAGTTGTAAGCTGGGTAAACACGTCACAATGGTCGGTGGAGTCATCGACGAGGAGACCGGTTTGTTGACCTATAGCATCGGCGGCCATCTGCCGTTGCCTGTGTTGTACACGCCTGACAGTGTTCGTTATCTCGAAGGGCGTGGTCTGCCGGTGGGCCTCTTCAATGAAGCCACCTACGAAGACCACGTGCTTGAGCTGCCGCCGACGTTCAGCCTGACGCTGATGTCCGATGGCATTCTGGATCTTTTGCCAGAACCTACGCTCAAGGAAAAAGAAGCCGCTTTGCCTCAACGGGTGAAGTCGGCGGGCGGCAGCCTGGATGGTCTGCGGCAAGTGTTTGGATTGGCCACGCTAGGGGAGATGCCGGATGATATCGCCCTGTTGGTGTTGAGCAGGAATCTTTAATGAGTACCGGTAGAATCCAGTTCGCCGAGCAGGACGGCACCTTCGTCCTGAAATTCGTCGGTGAAGTTCGCCTGACCCTGTGTTCGGCGTTGGATGCGACTATTGAGAAAATCTTCACCGCGCTGAATTTCAACGCGATCGTGATCGATTTGACCGAAACCCGCAGCATCGACAGCACGACGTTGGGCCTGTTGGCCAAACTGTCGATCCTGTCGCGGCAGAAGGTCGGCCTGCTGCCGACTGTCGTCACCACCCACGAAGACATCACCCGTCTGTTGCAATCGATGGGTTTCGAGCAGGTGTTCAACATCGTCAACCACCCGGTGCCATGCCCGGAGTGCCTGGACGATCTGCCGGATCAGGACCAGTCGGAAGAAGTGGTGCGGATCAAGGTGCTCGAAGCGCACAAGATCCTCATGGGCCTGAACGATTCCAATCGTGAAGCGTTTCATGATCTGGTGAATGCTCTCGAGCGGCATTGATCCGCTGAATTGAAGGTAGGCCCTGCTGGCCTCATCGCGAGCAGGCTCACTCCTACAGGGTTATTCATTCGACACATAATCGCGATCAGACCACAGATCCCTTGTAGGAGTGAGCCTGCTCGCGATAGCGCCCGCAAGCACACTGAACATTTCCAGCAAACAGAAAAAAGGGCGAACCTGTGAAGGTTCGCCCTTTTTGCATTTCACCCACTCAAATCACAGCTTGGCCTGCAGCAGCGCCTCAAGCTTCTCCTGGTCGCGAGCAAACTGACGAATGCCCTCAGCCAGTTTCTCGGTGGCCATCGCGTCTTCGTTGGACAACCAGCGGAATTGCGCTTCGTTGAGGCTCAGACGGGCTTCACCGGCGTTGCCCGGGGCCAGTTTGCGCTCCAGCTTACCGGTGTCGGCCGCCAGCTTGTCGATCAGGTCCGGGCTGATGGTCAGGCGGTCGCAGCCGGCCAGTTGCTCGATCTGGTTGAGGTTGCGGAAGCTCGCGCCCATGACCACGGTTTTGTAGTCATTGGCCTTGTAGTAGTTGTAGATACGGGTGACCGACTGTACGCCCGGATCATCAGCGCCGGTGTAGTCGTTGCCGTTGGCCTTCTTGTACCAGTCGTAGATGCGGCCCACGAATGGCGAAATCAGGAACACGCCAGCGTCAGCGCAAGCGGCGGCCTGAGCGAAGGAGAACAGCAGGGTCAGGTTGGTCTGGATGCCTTCCTTCTCCAGCACTTCGGCGGCGCGGATGCCTTCCCAGGTCGAGGCGATCTTGATCAGTACGCGATCACGGCCAATGCCGGCCTTGTCGTACAGCTCGATCAAGCGATGCGCGCGTTTCAGCACGGCGTCCTTGTCGAACGACAGGCGTGCATCCACTTCGGTGGAGATGCGGCCCGGGATGACTTTGAGAATTTCCTGACCCACTGCGACGCCGAAACGGTCGCTGGCCAGGCCGACATCGCCCTTGCAGTCGCTGACGCAGGCGTTCAGCAGTTCGGCGTAGGCCGGAATGGCTGCCGCTTTGAGCAGCAGGGAAGGGTTGGTGGTGGCGTCGACCGGTTTGACCCGGGAGATCGCTTCGAAGTCGCCGGTGTCGGCAACAACGGTGGTGAATTGTTTGAGTTGTTCCAGCTTGGAAGTCATGGGCGTGCTCTGTCCTATGGGTCTGATGACATTACCCGAGCGCCGACGGCCACTCAAGGGTAGGTGCGTGTATCGATGGCCCCTGCGGCAACAACCTGAAAACGATTGTTTGAAAGGCGGGGCGCGGTATCGATGAATACGATGCCAAAACGGCCAACAGGTTCAAAGAAACCGACCTGCGTACAGGCCGGTTGTGCATGCGCTACTGGGCGTTCAACAGGGCTTCGACGGACATACGTGCCGGTTTCGGCTGACCGTCAGAGGTCAGCAGGCCGAAGTTCTTCTCGCGATCGTTGCTGCCCGAATCACTGTTCTTCCATTCGTAGATGGAGGTCAGCGGGATTTTGAGTTTTTTAACATCGCCAATAAACGCGTTGATCTTGCTCGCTTGGCCCTCTGCACCGCCGTTGGAGGCCAGTGCCGAGATACCCCACTCACTGATGATTCCGGGCACATGAAAGTTCTGCTGAATGAAGTTCTGCGCGTTGCTGATCTGCGTAGCCGTCATGCCATAGGGGTGATAGGACACGGCGCTCAGGCATTTGGGGTATTCGCTGACGATGCGGTTAAGCGCCACGGTCGCAGCCGAGCCTGCGCTGGGTGGACGGGCGAAGCCGTAACCGATCACCGGCGTCGATGGCGGTTGCTCCTGCAGCGACTTGCACACACCGCTCATGAACGGCACAAACGTGGTGTCGAAATTGCGCGTCGGCCAATAGGTTTCCAGGTCCGGTTCATTCCATAACTCGATCGCCACCAGTTGCGCGCTGTACGACTGTTGCAGCCCGGTCACAGCTTTGGCGAAACCTTCACCGGCGGTGGTCAGCTCGGCGCTCGATGTGGCGGGCAACGCCTTGATCGCGCGGACCGTCAGCAACACCGGCAGGCCCGCAGATTGCGCCGCCGCAAAGGCGTCGCTGACCTGTTTCTGATAAGCCTTGGCGGTCAGGCTGTCGCTCCACACACCGAAGCGGACAAAACCGAAGCCTGCCGATTTGATCTGCGCGGCGTCGGCGGCTGTGAAGTTCTGGATCTTCACCTGCACGCCGATGTTCTTCGCCGGAAGGTTGGGAAACAGTTCGCTGGCGTGAGCCTGAGTTGTAGCCCCGGCCACCATCAGTGCCAACGCGCCGAGTTTTTTGAGATGTGTTGTTTTCATGTCTGCTCTCCCGAAGAGAAGTGACAACTGCGAATAAATGATCTCGTTGCTCAATTTTCGAGTGAGGTGATGGCACTAAGTGCGCGAATGTTATTTTTTGTCGGAAAACAATCACGCGAAAATCACAGTTATTTTTAGTCCGCTAATTGTGGTTGGGGGGCTTTTAAACGCTGTGGTACTTAATGCTTCGGTACTAACAGGGCGAATCTATTTCCGAGTGAAGAAAGATCTGAGGGTTCATTAAATTGCTCTCGGGATGTTGGCCGTTTGACATTACACAGGAAAGTAAAACCTTGTTCAGAAAGATCCTTGTCGTTTGCGTGGGCAATATATGCCGTAGTCCGACGGCAGAACTGATGCTGCGTAACGCGCTGGCCCCCTCAGCGATCACCGTCTCCTCCGCAGGCCTGTCGGCACGGGTTGGCGAGGGCGTCGAAGCGTCCGCCCGGCAAGTGCTGGAAGACCATGGCCATAACGCCGAAGGCTTCATCGCACGGCAACTGACCGCAGACATCGTCAATGAATCAGACCTGATTCTGGTGATGGAAAAACAGCATGTTAATCAAGTATTGAAGATTGCCTCTCATGCGAGGGGCAAAGTATTTCTGCTCGGCAAGTGGCAGAGCGAGCGCGAAATACAAGATCCGTATCGTCAAGGCAAGGCCGCTTTTATTCATGCCCATGCATTGATTGAAGATGCTGTTAGCTCATGGGCACAACGCCTCGCGCGTTGATGAATATTCTTCAGATCAATGAATGGTAAGAACAGACTTATGCAGTTACCGTCCGTCATCGGCACTCGCGACAATGATCAAGACAGTATTGATCTTCTCGGCATATTCGGCAGTTTGATCGACCAGAAATGGTTGATCGGCGCGCTCACCGGCGCCTTCATGGTTACCGGTGTGGCCTACGCAGTGTTGGCCACGCCCGTGTACCTGGCGAATGCGCTGGTGCAGGTCGAGCCAAAAAAGAACGACATGCTCGGGTTCTCCGACCTCAACAGCATGCTCGGTGGGCAATCGCCGTCGGTGACCGAAATCGGCATCATCAAATCCCGCGCGGTGATCGGCAAAACTGTCGACGACTTGCGCCTGGACATCGATGTCACCCCCAATACCTTCCCGATGATCGGCGGCTTTCTCGCCCGGCGTTATCGCGGCGAGACCGAGACCAGCGTCGCCGCACCGCGTTTCGGCCTGAACAGTTACGCCTGGGGCGGTGAGCGTCTGGAGTTCGCCCGGCTCAATCTGCCGAAAGAACTGTTGGGCAAGAAACTCACCCTGATCGCCGGCGAACAGAAGCACTTCCAGTTGCTCGATGACAACGACAACCTGCTGGTCGAAGGCGTCGCCGGTGAAGCGTTTGCGCAGGACGGTGTAGAAGGGCAGATCACCCAGTTGCTGGCCAACCCCGGCACGCGTTTCGAGGTGGTGCGCAACCCGCGAATCGTGACCATTCAGGGTTATCAGGATGCACTGGATATCTCCGAGCAGGGCAAGGAATCGGGGATTATCAAACTGGCGCTGGCCAGCAGCGACGCCGCTGAAGCGGTGAAGATTCTCAACAAGATCGCCGCGCTGTACGTGGATCAGAACGTGCGCCGCACCTCGGCGGAAGCGGCGCAGAGTCTGGCCTTCCTGCAGAGCCAGTTGCCGCAGGTCAAACGTGATCTGGCCAAGGCCAGCGATGCGCTGAACGCCTATCAGACCCACGGCAAGACCGTGAACATCTCGCTGGAAACCCAGTCGGTGCTCGGTCAGTCGGTAGCGCTGGAAACGCGGATCTCCGAGCTGAAAATGCAGCAGGCGGAGATGGACCGCAAGTTCACCAAACAGCACCCGGCCTATCGCGCCTTGATGAGCCAGATTGGCGAACTGACCCAGCAACAGAAGTCGCTGGAAGGCAAAGTCGGCGATCTGCCCGCGACACAGCAGGAATTGCTCAACCTGACCCGCGATGTCGAAGTCGCTTCGCAGATCTACACGCAGTTGCTGAACAAATCCCAGGAGCTGGACATCGTCCGCGCCGGTGCCGTGGGTAACGTGCGTCTGGTCGATGCGGCGGATGTCGACCTGACCAGCCCGGTCAAACCGAAAAAAGCCCTGATTGTGCTGATTGCTACCTTCCTCGGCGCCTTCGTCGGCGTCGCTCTGGTGCTGCTGCGCAAATCCCTGAGCCGGGGTCTCGAAGGCCCGGAAGCCATCGAACAACTCGGTTTGCCGGTGTACGCGTCGATCCCGTACAGCGCCTTGCAGGATGAAGAAGACAACAAAAAAGGCCGCGCCCGCGACGGTGTCGACAAACCGGCATACCTGCTGGCCCTGCGTAACCCGACCGACCTGTCGATCGAATCGATCCGCAGCCTGCGCACCTGCCTGCACTTCGCCGGGCTCGATTCGACCAACAACCGCATCATGATTTCCGGGCCGAGCCCGCAAGTGGGCAAGACCTTCGTCTCGTCCAACCTCGCGGCGGTCATGGCTTTGAGCGGTCAGCGCGTGGTGCTGATCGATGCCGACATGCGCAAAGGTCACCTGCACAAAACCCTCAACACGCCGATCACCAACGGCTTGTCCGACCTGCTGGTCAAGCGCTGCAGCATCGACCAGGCAATCAACAAAGTCGAAATCGACAACCTGCACTTCATCAGTCGCGGTCAGGTGCCACCGAATCCGTCCGAGCTGTTGATGCACGCCAACTTCCGCGAGCTGCTCGCCGAACTGAGCGAACGCTACGACCTGGTGATCATCGATACGCCGCCGCTGCTGGCGGTGACTGATGCGGCCATCGTTGGCCGTGAAGCCGGGATCAGCCTGATCGTCACGCGCTTCGGGGTGAACCCGGCGAAAGAGATCGAACTGACCATCCGCCGCTTCGCGCAGAACGGCATCGAGTTGAAAGGCGCGGTGTTCAACGGCGTCGAGAAGCGTGCGGCCAGTTACTACGGCAACGGCGGCAACGGTTATTACAACTACGAATACGCGTCCGACAAATCCTGACTGTCAGCGACTGTTTTTTCCTGTTTGAAGTGGGTGATTTGTGAAGAAAATACTGCACGTGGCAGAGACGATCAAAGGTGGCGTCGCGACGGTGATCCGGACGATTTCGGCTTCGCCTGAAGGCGATGCGGCGAACTACGAACTGGTGTATCTGGTTCCGGATGATCAGGCCAAAGAGTTGCACGGCATCGGTGCGCAACAGATCCGCACCTTCCCGCGCACCGGGCGCAATGTGCCGTCGTTGCTGCGTTTCGCCTGGCGCCTGACCCAGGTCATGCTCAAGGAAAAACCCGATGTGGTGCATTTGCACAGCACCTTTTCCGGAGTCATCGGCCGGTGCGTGTGTGTGCTGCTGCGACCGTGGCGCAAGCCGAAAATCGTCTACTGCCCACACGCGTTTTCGTTCTTGATGGAAAGCTCGCCGACCAAGCAGAAAGTCTATGCGTGGATCGAGCGAGTACTGCAGAAAGTCACCGACGTGATCATTTGCGTCAGCCAGTACGAACTCGACAAAGCCGCGCGCTTCGGCATCGAGCGCAAGCGCATGAAGCTGATCTACAACGGCATTCACCGCAAGGATGACGCGCCGAAAGCGGCGAGTCCCGAGCCGATTCATCTGCTCTTCGTCGGTCGTCTCGATTATCAGAAAGGCTTCGACGTGCTGCTCAAGGCCTTCGCCAACGTGCAGCGCAAAGACTTGAAGCTGACCGTGGTTGGCAGCGCGGTGAACGAGGACGCGGTGGAGTGCCCACCGATGGACTCTGTTGAATACCTGCCATGGGGCACGCCGAGCGAAGTGCAGGCGCTGTACCAGAAAGCCGATGCGCTGATCGTGCCAAGTCGCTGGGAAGGTTTCGCCATGGTGCCGCTGGAAGGCATGGCCATGGGCTTGCCGGTGATCGCCAGTAATTGCACCTCGCTGCCGGAACTGGTCACCAATGAGGTCTCCGGTTATGTGTTCCCGTCCGGTGATCACCAGGCATTGACCGACGTGCTGACGATCATCCAGAAACCGCGCCTGCTCGACCTCGGTAACGAAGGTCGGAGCATTGTCCGCGAGCGCTTCAGCGCCGCGTTGATGATTCGCCAGACCTACGACTTGTACCGCGCTCCCACTTTTTAAGTAGAACTCAAGCATATGAACGTAACGATTTTGCATGGCTACAGTGCGTCCAACTCCGGTGACGGTTTGCTCGTCGACCTCGCCATTGCGCTGGTGCAGCGCAACTTTGGCGAAGACACGGCGATCAGCGTGGTCGCTTCCGATCCGGACTCTTTCAGCTACTTGCCGCACCCGCGATTCGACGCGCCGGTGATGGCGGCCAAGGGTTTGGGCCGGGTCAAGCAAGCGGTGTTCCTCAATCAGTCCTACGCCGGGCTGGCGGAACTGCTGAAGAAAACCGACTTGATCGTCGGTGTCGGCGGCGGTTACATGCGCTCGAAAAGTGCCTTCGAGCACATCAAGCTGAAACTCGGCCACGCCAAGCAACTGGAAACCGCGATCCTCAGCAAAGTGCCGTCGGTGTACCTACCGCAAAGCATCGGCCCGTTCCACGGCGAGAGCAGCAAGATCGTCGAGCACTACGCCAGCGCCGATGCGGTATTCGTCCGTGACAACCGCTCCTCGGCGATTTTCGATGCCTGCGCCAACGTCTACCGCGCGCCGGATCTGGCGGTGCAATCGCTGGCGAGCAAAATCCTTCAGCAAGCAAAATTCACCCGCTGCGCGTCGTCGCCAGCCACGGTCTGCGTAGTGCTGCGCAAGCCGCCGGAGTGGAGCAAGGAGAAGAAAGTCGCTTACGTGGCCAATCTGAAAGTGCTGCTGCAGCGCCTGAAGAACAAAAGCAAAGTGGTTTGCGCCGTACAGAGCGCGGTGCGTGGCAACGATGACGGTGCGTTCTATCGCGAGCTGGGTATCACTGAAGACCTGTTGTCGCTGAAGGCGACGATTGCCAAATACCAACCGGACCTGGTGATTTCCGTACGCTTGCACGGCGCTATCGAGTCGTTGCTTTCCGGCGTTCCGGCGTACCACATCAGCTATGAACGCAAAGGCTTTGGCGCCTATCAGGACATGGGCGTCGAGGACTGGGTGATCAACGGCGGCGACATCAATGTCGACACCATCATCAACACGGTTTACGCGCCGAATGCATTGTCGGATTTCGGCAAGCGCCTGACCGATACCTGCCGTGAAATCGAAGCGAAAACCGTGGCCATGGACGAGATCATCAAAGGTGTCGTTCGATGATATTTCGGCTACTGCTTCGCGGCGGTGCCTTGGGCGCGAAGTTTTTGCTGGTGTTGGCGATCACCCATTACCTCGGCTATGAGGCACTGGGCTTTTACGGCGTGGTGGTCGCAGCATCGCTGATTGCGTCGAAGTTCTACAGCGTCGGTTTCAGTTCCGAGATCAATCGGTTGATCAGCGTCGGCGGCAGTTCGCGGCGCGTGGTCGACAAGGTTTTGCTGCTGTATCTGGCGGTGGGGCTGGTGCTGTCGGTGGTGACAGTGCTGATTTATTCACTGTTTCAGACAGTTGAAGCGCCGGCCGCGCTGATCCTTTGCGTGACGCTGGTGTTGCTCACCGAACACCTGTCGTTCGAGATCAACTCGTTCGTGTTTTCCGCGCAGAAAGCCACGGCGGGCGCATTGCTGTTCTTCATCAAGACCGGCCTGTGGGCAGTGTTGGCAGTGGGCGGGATGATGCTCGGGTGGGTGTCGGGAATCGCCAGTGTGTTGTGGCTGTGGGTCGCCGCCAACGTGCTGGTGATCATCGCCGGTTACCTGATCGTGGTGAACGTGCACAAGGGACGAGTCGCCGGCACGTTGGCCACGGCCACCGTTTGGAAGGCCGGGTTGCCGTTCTACCTCGGCACTGGACTGATCGCGCTGAGTCAGTACGCCGAGCGCTTTCTGATCATCGACCTGGAACCCTACGCCAGCCTCGGTAAATATGTGTACGCGTGGTCGGCGGCGAACACTTTGCAAGCGTTGTCCTATGCGGTGGTGGCGGTGGTGGGGATTCCGGTGCTGGCCAAGCGTTTTCAGGCTGATCAGCAGGCGTTCACGGTCAAGCAACTGTTCATCAACAAGTGGGTCATGCGCTCGCTTATCGTGTCGGCGGCGGTGGCGGTGGCGATCTATGTGTTTTTCAACGTGGTGCTCGATTACGTCGCCACCAGCGTTCCGCGCCCGGACAACGCGATCCTCGGCGTACTGATTTTCTCCTTCGCCTTGCGCGCGATTGGCGACATCGTCTGGGGCGGTTTGATTGCCTCGAAAAACAGTCGCGTATCGCTCGCCAGCGCGGCGATCTGCCTGTTGGTTTCAGTGCCGGTGAGCTGGGTGCTGATCAAGCACTATTCGATCTACGGCGCAGCGTGGGGCAACGTCTTCGCGATCATCGTGCAGCTCGGTGTAATCGCCGTACTGACCCGCGTGACCGGTGCGAAGAAGGCTGCCGTGTCATGGGCCTGAAGCTGCCGTGCATCGAGTTTCGTGGCAAGAGACTCGATTCGTATGTCTCGTTCCTGATCCTCTTCACAGGGTTGTTTCTGTCGGTGGCCATGCCGCTGTTGATCCCGCGTGATCCGGGGCCGGATGCGATGACCTTGTGGTCGTCTTACGCGCGTGCTGACAACTGCAACTTCTGGAACCCGTTCTCGCCGGATCGCTCGTCCTACGAGTGTTCGGCATTCCTGCTGCGGCCCACCGGGATCAACCTGACCAATGCCTGGGCTTACGGCATGTTCTGCAATTTTTTCCTCACGGCGATACCGGTGGTGGTGTTTCGGCGCATGCCGTTGGCGATCTTCGGCACGCTGTGTCTGTGGGGCATTGTGCGCTCGTTCTTCCTGGAGAACCTGACCAAGGAAATCATTGTGTCGGTGGCGGTGTTGAGCATTTTGCTCAGCTCGCTGACGCGTAAATATCGCGGCGGTTTTTTTCTCTCGGCGGTGATTTACGGCGTGCTGATCCGGCCTTACTGGATTCTGTTTTCGTTGTCGTGGGTCGGCGTCTGCGTGATGAAAAAATACGTGTCGCGCACGACGTTCTTCCTGATGCTGTTCCTGTTTTATCTGGCAGTGGCGATGTCGATCCAGCTCGCTCTGGGCTTCCCGGTGTCATCGATTCGCGCCAGTAACAACGAACTGCGCACGGCGGGCGAGGAGGGCTCGAAATCGCTGATCGTGTCGTGGCTCAGCGGCAGCGACTTCGTTTCGCAAGCGCTGGACTCGATGATCATCTTCTTTCGCTTGTCGTTTCCGGTGGAGCTGATTCTGCTCTCCGGGCCAGGCCAGGTGATCTTCGTCGCGTTGATGATCATGACCGCGTTGCTGTTGTTCAAAGTCATCACTTCGACCGATTACAAAGGCGCGCCGATCCAGACCAAACCCAAGGAACTGATCGCGATTCCGCTGGCGTTTCTGCTGGTGCAAGGGCTGTTCGAGCCGGACTTCGGCTCCTTCGCCCGGCACTTCTCGATGGTGGTGCCGGTGTTGTTCGTTGGCCTGGGCTTGATGCTGCGGGCGAACAAACCGGTGCAGGTTGAATCAAGAATTCTGAATTGAGGCAGGTGCTTTATGTCGAGCAAGAAAAAGTCCCTGGAGATTGAAACCCTGCGTGGTCTGGCGTGCCTGTTGTTGGTGCTCTATCACGTCATCGGGCCGTTGGGTGGCGGGTTGAAGATCGATATCGGCTCGCCGTTCCGGGTGATCGCCGATTCGATGGTGTACGTGCGTATGCCGCTGTTCACGTTCATCTCCGGGTACATCTATTCGATCTACAAAATTCGCGGCAATGACTTTTCCGCGTTCTTCAGCGGCAAGGTGCGGCGCTTGATCGTGCCGCTGTTTTGCGTCGGTGTACCGTTCTCGGTGTTGCAAGCGGTGGGGCCGGGGGTGAACAAGGATGTCGGCGTGCTCGACGCGTTGTTGTCGTTCTGGGTGCCGATCAACCACTTCTGGTTCCTGCAGGCGGTGTTCATCATTTTCATGTTCGTCGGGCTGCTGGAGTGGCGCGGGATGCTGCGTTCGGCGACGCGGTTGTATGGGCTGTTTGCGTTTGCGGCTGTTTTGTTTCTGTTGCCGCCATTCAAGTTCGATGCGTTCGGGATTAACGGCGCGATTTACCTGTTGCCGTTTTTCGTGGCGGGGATGATTGGGCAAGAGAACGTCGACGCGTTGAAGCAGCGCTTCAAGGTGATCGGGCCGTTGGTGTTTGTGGTGATCTCGCTGACGCTGTTGTATGTCGCGGCGATTGATCGCGAGCTGATTGTTGATCGTCGTAGTTTGATCGGGTTGACCGTGGGTTGTGTGTCCTGCATCGCGTTGTTGTCGAGTGATGTGCGCTCGAAGGCGCTGACGTGGCTCGGTGGTTATTCCTATGCGATCTTCCTGTTTCATGTGCTGTTCGCGGCGACGTCGCGGTTTGTGCTGGGGCGGTTGGGGGTGAAGGATGAGAGTTTGCTGGTGCTCGGTGGATTGAGTTGTGGCTTGCTTGGGCCGGTGGTGTTGTCGATGATTTTCAGCCGGTTCAATTTCACCTCTGTGTTGTTCCTTGGTGAGCGGGTGGCGAAGAAGAAACCGGTGGCGCCCATCGTCCCTGTGGTGCAGACGCAAAACAGCTAAAAGCTTCGCGAGCAAGCTCGCTCCCACAAATTTTCTTGGTGTACACAGATTTAGCGGATGACCGCGATAAATGTAGGAGTGAGCCTGCTCGCGATAGCGTTGTGTCAGTCAATGCATTTGTATTGGATAGACCGCTATCGCGAGCAGGCTCACTCCTACAGTTGATCTCTGTACACCCAAGCATCCAGTGGGCCATTTCAGACTGAAGGAAAATTTTGCATGTTGGCAGTAGATGACGCGCAACCCGTCGCAGCGTCGGTGGTTGAGGTGGGCGACGCCCGCGAGCGATTCGCGCAGTGGCGTGAAGGTAAGGCTGGCAAGGTATTGTCGGTCTCGGTGATCGGCGACAGCTACAGCGCCGGGCAGGATTTCTACCTGAACAAACTGGTGCAGCGCGTGGCCGGCGAGGTCGGTTTTGCCGGGCCCGGCTACGTTGGTTTCAACCACGGCGCGGCGCTGGGCGGCACGCATTTCAAATACACCCGCAGCAGTGACAAATACTTTGGCGGCGACTGGAAGGTTTCAGACCTGGGCCAGGCGAGTCCGGACAGTCGCACGGTGACAGGCCGTCCCGGTGCATGGTTGCAAGTGGATGCGAGTCCTTCGCCGCGCATCGATACGGCGGTCACTCAGGCGAAACTGCTTTATCTGGGCAACGGTGAATCCAGCGAGATCCGCTACCGCTGGGCGCCCGCGCAAGATTGGCAACCGTTGAAGCTTGAGGGTTCGGGCGTTCAGGAAGCGCCACTGACAGGCCTCTCGGCAGCGAAAGACTGGTCCTTCAAACTGGAAGTGGTGAAGGGCGCGCCGACGTTGTTCGGCCTGTGGATGAGCAACGAGCAGAACGGCGTGCGGGTCTCGAAACTGGCGGCATCCGGTGCGGCTTCTGCGGATTTCTATCACCAGGACCCGCAATGGCAGGTGCAGTGGAAAGCTGCCGTGTCGAAGATCCCCGCTGATGTTTACCTGATCATGCTCGGTGGCAATGATCAGGGTTTCGGCGTTAAGCCCGCGGAGTATCTGCAGAACGTTCAGGGGCTGGTGGGCATGCTGCGTGAGATTCAGCCGCAGGCGAGTATCAACCTGATCATGCGCCAGGACACCACGCGCTCCAGTGCGTATCCGATGTCGGCGTATGCGCAGGTGCTTGAGCCGTGGGCGCGCGAGCAGCATCTGGGGTATGCCAACCTGCAATGTGCGTTCGGGCCGGACGTCAAACGCTACGCGGCGGCGATGATTGGCCCGGACAAGATTCACCCGGTGCCGGCCACGGGCGGGAAGGTCATTGCCGATTACTTTTATGGCTGGATCATGGGCGCCAAGGATCGTTGCGACACCGCCCCTAAATAACGCGCAAACCCCAGAGCGGTGATCGTTCCCACGCTCTGCGTGGGAATGCCGCCCGGGACGCTCCGCGTCCCTTCGCTGGGTGACGCAGAGCGTCGCTGGATGCATTCCCACGCAGAGCGTGGGAACGATCAGGTGAGGGGAGTTATTCGAAGGCGTCGACTTGCTCGAGCAACTCCGCAATCTTCTGCGGCATCAGCCGCGTATCGCAGCGCGTCTCAACGTTGATGATGATCGCCGGATCGTTGCAGCAAATCCGCACGCGAAAACGCCAGTCGCTGAAGATCACTTTCAGACCATCACGGTCATCCATCTCCAACGCCTGCTCGCCATACAGCTTTTTCAAATGCGTGAGCAGCGGATACGGATCGCGCAACGGCCGGCGGATATCACCGGACGCCGGAAACACGCCAATCCGCTCAACCAGCAGAATCGTGCCCAGCCAGGTTTCGTTGGCGCTGGGCAACGGTTGATGGCGCGACAGCCAGCTCATCACCCCGAGGTTACCCACCTCGCGTTCAAACTCTACGGAATGTTGTGCAATGTTCATGGTGGCCTCGTTGGGTGAAGGGAGCCGTCTCAGCGGCCCTTGAGATAAACGTTTTCGTAGCAGAAATTGGTCGCCTGCAAGTAACCCTCGGCGTCACCGCAGTCAAAGCGCAGACCTTTGAATTTGTAGGCCAGCACGCAACCGTTCTGTGCCTGTTTCATCAGCGCGTCGGTGATCTGGATCTCGCCGCCCTTGCCCGGTTGGGTGTCGGCGATCAGGTCGAAGATGTCCGGGGTGAGGATGTAGCGGCCAATGATCGCCAGGTTCGACGGCGCGTCTTGCGGGGCCGGTTTTTCCACCATGTTGTTGACCCGATAGATGCCGTCGGACATCAGCTCGCCGGCGATCACCCCGTACTTGTGGGTCTGGTCGGCCGGGACTTCCTGGATGGCGACGATCGAGCAGCGGAATTTCTTGTACAGCTCAATCATCTGGGTGAGCACGCCGTCACCTTCGAGGTTCAGGCACAGGTCATCAGCCAGCACCACGGCAAACGGCTCATCGCCGATCAACGGGCGACCGCTGAGAATTGCGTGGCCCAGACCTTTCATTTCCACCTGACGGGTGTAGGAGAAGGTGCAGGTGTCGATCAGCTCGCGGGTGCCGGCGAGGAATTTCTCTTTCTCGGTGCCACGGATCTGGTGTTCGAGTTCGTAGCTGATGTCGAAATGGTCTTCCAGCGCACGCTTGCCGCGACCGGTGACGATGGCCATGTGTTGCAGACCGGCGTCCCGCGCTTCTTCAACGGCGTACTCGATCAACGGCTTGTTGACGATTGGCAGCATCTCTTTCGGCATGGCTTTGGTAGCCGGCAAGAAACGCGTGCCATAGCCGGCAGCGGGGAACAAACATTTACGAATCATAAAAGTATCCTGGACAGTCATGGAACACAGGCGACAGATGCGCGCACTAATAAAGGGCGTGCAAGTTCAATGTTGGATTGAAGGCTTACTTTAATACCTGAGTCAGGTTATTAATGGCAAATGCCAGTGGCGGTAAAACACGACAATGTTATGAGATGTCGGTAAGTGCGTTATTAGTTATTTTTAGTCGGTATCTGTTGATAGTGATGAGTGCACAGGGAGTGCTAATAAGTACCAAGCAATACAGTGTGACCTGCAAAAATATTTATTGCCAGTCATTGAACTAGTTTTGTTTTCGGTTGTTGTCGCCTGTTTGTGTGGATTGTGACACATCTTCAATAAAACAGGCTTGACACGCTACTTGTCACTCATCCAAAGACGGATAGCACTATGAAGATTCTGGTAACGGGTGGTGCCGGCTATATCGGCTCGCATACCACACTTGCATTGCTTGAAGCAGGTTATGAAGTTGTTGTACTGGATAATCTTTGCAACAGCAGTGAAGCCGCGTTGCACGCCGTTGAGGGCATTTGCGGCAAGAGTGCCTGGATGATCCGCGGCGATGTCTGTGACCGGGCACTGCTCGACCGGATTTTCCGCGAGCACAACATCGAAGCGGTACTGCATTTTGCCGGCCTGAAGGCGGTCGGCGAGAGCGTGCGCAAGCCGCTCGAGTACTACGAAACCAATGTCAGCGGCAGCATCAACCTGTGCCAGGCGATGGCGGCGGCAGGGGTGTTTCGCCTCGTGTTCAGCTCGTCGGCCACGGTGTATGGCGAGCCTGAGCAGATGCCGATCCGCGAGGATTTCCCCACTGGCAACCCGACCAATCCCTACGGCCAGTCCAAGCTCATCGTCGAGAATGTCCTGCGCGACCTCAGCCAGGCCGAGCCGCGCTGGAGCATCGCCTTGCTGCGCTACTTCAACCCGATCGGCGCCCACCATAGCGGCCATATGGGCGAAGACCCCAACGGCATTCCGAATAATCTGGTGCCTTACATCAGCCAGGTTGCGGTCGGCAGCCTGCAAGAGTTGTCGATCTTCGGCAACGATTACCCGACTGTCGATGGTACCGGCGTGCGCGATTACATCCACGTCGTCGATCTGGCCGACGGGCATTTGAAGGCCTTGCAGTCGATCTCCGAGCGCACAGGCATTCATACCTGGAACCTCGGCACCGGCGACGGCTATAGCGTGCTGCAGGTGCTCCACGCCTTCGAGCAGGCCTGTGGGCAACCGGTGCCGTACCGCATGATGCCGCGTCGCTCCGGGGATATCGCCGAGAGTTGGGCCGACGCCTCCAAGGCTGCGAAGGAACTTGGCTGGAAAGCCACGCGCAACTTGCAGGACATGGTCACTGACACTTGGCGCTGGCAATCGAATCATCCCCAAGGCTACTCGCGATGATGGCCATTTAGTCCAATGTTATTTTCAGTCAGGTTGTTAGATAACGTCGGGAAATTACACTGGCAATGCCTTTTGCAAGTCCGTAGATATAAACCTGCCGTTCGACTTTTATCAGTTGGGTAAGACTGTGAAAGAACAACGGATCTTGTTCGCGCTTTTTGCGGACTTGAACTCACCACCGCTAACTCAGGCCAGTTTTATAACAGGTCGAATGTTAGAAAGGAGTTGATATGAAAAAAGTGATGGCAGTTGCCCTGTTGACGATGTTGAGCAACTGGGCTGCCGCCGCTGAAGCACCGCTGACAGCGGTAACCAATGTAGGTGGCAACGTGGCGGCTTCTCAAGCGCCCGCAGCCAGTACTGCAATGGTTGCCAGTGCTGTAGCGGCGTCTAACAGCGGTGGCAGTGCCAACGGCGGTACCACCGGTACGACGGGTACCACCGGTACAACCGGCACGCATAACTAACAGGAAGTTCTGTTAGTGCAGTACAAGGTCGCCCGACGCAAGTCGGGTGACTTTGTTTTTGGATTCGCCCTTGAATAGCGTAGTGCCATTATGACTCGTAGTGTTTATCTTTTAATGTTGGCAAGTCTCGCTTTGCAAGGTTGCATGTTTTCCCCCGGTCAATACCTCAGCACCAGTGACATCACCCGCCAGGGTGCCAGTGAAAGCAGCCGGGTCGAGCTGATTCCGATCACGCCCAAGCTGATTGCCATGAACCGCGCCACGCAAAAGCGTGAGTCGCTGCCGCCGGAACTGTTGGCGACCCCGGCCGAATACCGCATCGGCAACAACGATGTTCTGTACATCACCGTATGGGATCACCCTGAGCTGACGGCCCCGTCCGGCGCGCAGCAACAGATCGATGCCAACGGCCGACTGGTGCGTTCCGACGGCACGCTCTACTACCCGTTCATCAAGGAAGTCCAGGCCACCGGCCGGACCATCCAGCAACTGCGCTCGGACATCGAACAGCGGCTGTCGGCATTCATTGCCGAGCCGCAGGTCGATGTCGCGGTGTTGCGTTTCGCCAGCCAGAAAGTCGTGGTCACTGGCGCGGTGGCCAAGGCCGGTCCGCAAGCGATTTCCACCAATCCGCTGAGCGTGGTCGAAGCCCTCGGTTCGGCCGGCATCGATACCAACAACGCCGATTTGTCCGGGCTGCTGCTGACGCGCAAGGGTCGCACCTATCCGCTCAATCTCGACTCGCTCAATCAGCAGGATTCCGAGTTGCAGAACGTCTACCTCAAGGGCGGCGATCAGCTGTATCTGCCGTACAACGACAACAAGCGCATCTACGTGATGGGCGAGGTCAACCAACCGCGTGCGCTGAGTTTCAAGACCGCGACGATGAACCTCACCGACGTGCTCGGATCGGTTGGTGGCCTGGCCCAGACCACCTCCAATGGCAACGCGGTCTATGTCATTCGTGGCGTGGAAAACCTCGATGTCGAACCGGCCAAGATCTATCAGCTGGAAGCCGAGTCGCCGACCGCCATGGCGCTCGCTTCGCACTTCGAAGTGCGTCCTCAGGACGTGGTGTATGTCGGACCTGCCAACGTGACTCGCTGGAACCGCTTGATCAGCCAATTGGTGCCATCGGCATCGATTGTCGGCACTGGCGCTTCCGCTGCGAAGAACTGGAGCGAATACAGTAACAACAGCAAATAAGGTCGCCGACTTTGAACATTTTGAAAGTTGGCCTGTGCCTGACGGCGGCCTCGTTGCTGTGCGGCTGTAACCCGCTGATGAGCGCTTCGTTGAACAACCTTAAAGCGGCGGTCGTCGGCCCGGATGAAGTCGACGTGTCGGCGGCTGAAGTGGCCGGGGTCAACTATCCGCAAATGAAACTGACCACGCCGTCCGGCTCCGGGGTGCTGGCGCTGGTGCGCGAGCGCGAAGATCTGCAGTTCTGGGTCGCTTCCGGCAAACAGGTTCTGCTGCTGCGCAATGGCCTCGCCGTGCGCACCATTGGCCTGGGCCTGGAAGGCGATCTCGATGGCACGCGGCTGGCCGATGACGCGCCGTTCAAGCAAGGCCTGCATCACGTCGCCGACGGTTTCACCACACGGCGCTGGATCGACCTCTACAAGGGCCAGGAAGTCGGGGTGATCGTCAACAGTCGCTTCTCCCGCCGCTCCGAACAGACCCTGAAGATTCTCGACAAGGAATACACCGTGCTGCGTGTCGATGAACACATTGACGCCCCGGCCATCGGCCTGAGCGCGACCAATCGTTACTGGGTCGACCCGCGTGACGGTTTCATCTTGCAGAGCGAGCAGCAACTGACGTCGCAGTTGCGCGTCAAGTTTGTGCAGCTCACCCCTGATCGCAGGCACCTGCCGTGATGCGCCTGAAAATGTTGTCGGCGAGTTTGTTGCTGGTCGCGAGTGTGAGTCAGGCGGCCGTCACGGTGTCGGGCGATGTCGCCAATCCCGGGCCGGTCCCGTTGCCACCGGGCGGACGCTTGCTCGATGTGATCAGCGAAGCCGTGCCGAATGCCGAAGGCTATTGGCTGGCGGGCGGGTTGCTGCGGCAGTCGCTGATTGAGGAGCAGACGCGGCTGAAGGTTGGCGTGCTGTTCGATCTGGATGTGCTGCAACGCATGTCGATGCTGTTCGATCTGCCGAGTCGGGCGGCGCTTGCGCAGCGCATTGCCGAAGAAGTGCGGCAGATGCCGGTGACGGGGCGGCAGATCGCCGATCTCGATCCGGTCGCGTTGGAGGTTGGCTTCGCGCGCAACATTCGTCTCGATGACGGCGATCGTTTGGTCTATCCGAAGCGCGTCGATGAAGTGCAAGTGCTCGGTGCCGTCGCCGAGCCGTGCCACTTGCCGTATCAGCCGTTGCAGGAGGCCCGTGAATACCTGCAAGGCTGTTCGATTCTGGCCGATGCCGAAGCCGATTACCTGTGGCTGATCCAGCCCAACGGCGCGTCGCGGCGCGTCGGCATCGCCCACTGGAATCGTGAGTCCGGGCAGTTTCCGGTGGCTGGCAGCAAGATTCTGGTGCCGGTGAAAAATGATGATCTTGATCCGCCTCTTCCTGAACTGAATCAGCAGTTGGCCGAATTTATTGCCACGCAGCTGGCCGAGGTGGTTCGTTGAAGTTACGTTTTGCAGCTGTGTTGTTATTGCCCTGCGGTCTGGCTTATGCCGAGCCGCGCATTACCCAGAATGACTTCGGTGGCACCGGTCTGTTGCAGACGCCAACCGCGCGTATGGCGCCGGCCGGCGAGTTGAGCGTCAACGCCAACCGCACCGATCCGTACAGCCGCTACAGCGTGTCGTTGCAGCCGCTGGACTGGCTCGAAGGCTCGTTTCGCTACACCGCGATCACCAACCGGCCGTACGGCTCGGAGGCCCTCAGCGGTAGTCAAAGCTATAAGGACAAGGCGGTCGACGTCAAAGTCCGGCTGTGGCAGGAGAGTCACTGGTTGCCCGACGTGGCGCTAGGCTTCCGAGATATCGGTGGTACCGGTTTGTTCTCCAGTGAATTTTTCGTCGCCAACAAGCGCTACGACAATTTCGATTTCAGCGCCGGGATTGCCTGGGGTTACCTCGGTAATCGCGGCGATATCGACAACCCGTTGGGCTACGTCAGCGATCGCTTCGATACCCGGCCGGCCCTGGAAGGCACCGGTGACGTCAACTCGGGTTCGTACTTCCGTGGGCGACCGTCGTTTTTCGGCGGCGTGAGCTATCAGACGCCGTGGGATCGCCTCAGCCTGAAACTCGAATTCGAAGGCAACGACTACAAGCACGAGCCGAAGGACAACGAGATCAAACAGGACTCGCCGATCAACCTTGGCGCGGTGTTCAAAGTCACCGATTCGGTCGATGTCAGCGCGGCGTGGGAGCGCGGTAATACGGCGATGTTTGGCGTGACCTTTCACACCAATTTCGTCAGCCGCAAGGCACCGGCGAAGACTTACGACCCGACCCCGGAACCGCTGCCGGCAAAGGCGCCGACTGCGGCGATGGATCAGGTCAACTGGGCCAACGTCTCGCAGCGTTTGCAGCAGAATGCCGGCTACAAGGTCGAGCGCATCACCCAGCGTGATTCCGAGCTGATCGTGTATGGCGAGCAGCAGCGCTACTTCCATTCGTCCAAGGCTGTGGGCAGGGCGAGCCGGATTCTCGACAACAGCGTCAACGACGACATCGACTGGTTCACCGTGGTCAACAAGCGCTACGACTTGCCGCTGGAAGAAACCAGCTTGCCGCGCCAGACCTTCCGCGAAGTGATCAACAACGAAGAGCCACTTGAATCGTTGCACCGCACCACTGAGATCAACCCGGCGATGCCGCACAACGAGAAAACCCTCTACACCGAAGCGCCGCAGCATTTCAGCTATGGCGTGGGGCTGGGTTTCAAGCAGAACGTTGGCGGCCCGGATGGCTTGCTCTATCAATTGAGCGCCGATGCCGACGCCGAATACCGCTTCAACCGCAACACCTGGTGGAGCGGTTTGCTCAGCGCCAACCTGGCCAACAACTTCGACAAATTCACCTACGACGCGCCGAGCGGTTTGCCGCGTGTGCGCACGGATTTGCGTCAGTACCTGACCACGTCTAACACCACCATGCCGTTGTTCCAGGTCAGCCATGCCGAGCAGTTGGATAAAGACTGGTATGGCATGGTGTATGGCGGTTATCTGGAATCGATGTTTGCCGGTGTCGGCGGTGAAGTGTTGTTCCGCCCGACCGGTGAGCGCTGGTCGGTGGGGGCGGATCTGAACTGGGTGCGTCAGCGCGATTTCGATCAGGGTTTTGCCCTGCGTGATTACTCGGTGGTGACCGGGCATGTCACGGCGTATACCGATCTGCCGTTCGATACGTTGGCGGCGGTGAGCGTCGGGCGTTATCTGGCCGGTGACTGGGGCGGTACGCTGGACATCTCGCGGGAGTTCTTCAATGGCGTGCGTTTCGGTGCGTGGGCGACGATCACCACGGCGGGCAGCGCTGAATACGGCGAAGGTAGTTTCGACAAAGGCATCTACCTATCGATACCGTTCGACGAAATGATGAGCATGTCGACCATGCGCCGCGCCAACCTGGTCTGGGCCCCACTGACCCGTGACGGTGGTGCGCGACTGAGCCGCAGCTACCAACTGCACTCGATGACCGATAGCCGGGAAGGGGATATGTTTTATCGTAATTTCGAGAAGATCACGGAGTAAGCGCGGATCTCCGAAACACCTCTGAAACCTGTGGGAGCTGGCTTGCCAGCGATGAGTCGGCACATTCAAGATTGATATTGGCTGACCCACCGCCATCGCTGGCAAGCCAGCTCCCACAGGTTATGTGTCTAGCCACAAGGCCTGAGCCAACCACAAATCCCCTTTAGGCCTTCGCCTGCTCGCGATAGCGCCCGTACAGTCGACATCCCTGTTGCCTGACCCACCGCCATCGCGAGCTGGCTTACTCCTACATTGGCTATCTGTCACACCACAGATCCCGAGCCAACCACAAATCCCCTGTAGGAGTGAGCCTGCTCGCGATAGCGTCGAACCAGTCGACAATCCCTTTTGCCTGACACACCGTCATCGCGAGCAGGCTCACTCCTACATTGGTTATTTGTCACGCCACAAATCCCGAGCCAATCCCGAATCTCTGTGGGAGCTGGCTTGCCAGCGATGAGGTCGGCACATTCAATATTGTTATTGGCTGACCCACCGCCATCGCTGGCAAGCACCTGCAACATTGATGTCGCCTGACACAGCGCCATCGCTGGCAAGCCAGCTCCCACAGGTTACGTGTCTAGCCACAAGGCTTGAGCCAACCACAAATCCCTGTGGGAGCGAGCCTGCTCGCGAAGGCGTCAGCACAGTCAGCATCATCATTGCCTGACCCACCGCTTTCGCGAGCAGGCTCGCTCCCACAATTTTTGCATTCACCCGCAATCCAGCTCCACTCCCAAATCCCAGGCACAAAAAAGGGGACTTTCGTCCCCTTGCGGTATCCAGCTTCAAACCTCAGTAAATATCCTTCGACAGCAACGTAAACGGCGTCTTCACCAGGATCTTCAGATCCAGCCACAACGACCAGCTGTTGATGTACTGCAGGTCAATCTCCACACGCTTCTGCATCTTGTCGATGGTGTCCGTCTCACCGCGGCAGCCGCTGATCTGGGCCAAGCCGGTGATCCCCGGTTTAATCCGGTGACGCGCCATGTACGCGAGGATTTTCCCCGAGTAGTAGTTGTTGTGCGCGACGGCGTGCGGGCGTGGGCCGACCAGGGCCATGTGCCCTTGCAGCACGTTGAACAGTTGCGGCAGTTCATCCAGCGAAGTGCGGCGGATAAAGCGGCCGACTGCGGTAATGCGCGAGTCATTACGGCTGGCTTGCTTCACATCACGGTCATCGTGAACACGCATCGAGCGGAACTTCCAGACCTTGATCACCTTGCCATTCCAGCCATGGCGATCCTGCTTGAAGAACACCGGGCCGGGCGAGTTGATCTTTACCGCCAGCGCAATGATCAGCAGGATCGGACTCAGCGCGATGATCGCCAGAAACGCCACGGTTTTCTCGACCAGACTCTTGCTCAAAGCAGCGGTAGGGCGGCTGGTCAGCGGGCTCTCGTTCAAGTAAATCGCCGGCAGACCGTCCACGACCTTCACCGAGTGATTCAGCAGGGTCAGACTGTTCAAGTCCGGCACCCACACCACATCAACGTTGGCCCCTAGCAAGTCACCATAAATCGCTTCGATTTTCGCGGCTTCACACAGCGGCAGGGTGATGTACAAACGACGGATGTCATGCGCCTCAATCAGCTCCAGCAACTGTTCCTGATCGCCAACAACCCGTGGTGCATCCGAACCCAGCGCGGAAACATCGCCATTGCTGACCAAACCTACCAATGGCAGATTTTCCAGTTGGCTGAGCTTCTTCGCCAGACCCAACGCCAGTTCGCCGGTGCCGACGATCAGCGTCTTGTGCTCACTTTTCCGCGAGCGCTGGTAGTACTTGGAAAACGCATGCAGCGGAGCGTAGAGAAACGCCTGACCGAGGAAGCCATACACTGCCCAGCTCAGAATCACCTGCCGTGAAAACAGCTCATCGGCCTGGCAGACAAAGGCGATGCACGCCAGCGCCGCCATGGTCATCGACCAACCCATGAACAGTCGACCGAGACCGGTCAGGTAGTTGTCACGTTTGCGATAAACACCGCTAAACGTATAAGCCGGCACCGACGCCAGTACCGCCAGGGTTGCACACATTCGGTAGTAGAACGCGACCGTCCCGGTGTGCTGCTCAGCGAGTATGAACAACAGCGTCACCACAAAGCCTTGTGCCAGCGCCCATTGGCCCCAAAAGGTCAGTCCCTTGAGGCCTGTGCTTCGATTGATACTTAAAGAAAGATCCATACGGTATCCCCAAAAGACGTCCATTCAGGTTTCAACAGTTGAAATCCGAGTTGTTATGCAGACTTATTGTTTTTGTTTTAACGAGTGTCCTGAGGTAACAACATCGATATGCCGAACTGTCGTCAGTCAATAGACTAAGTTATTGGCTGGAATGGTGTCTGACGAGTTCTAACAAGATGGCAAAGTGCCAACTTTTTAATAATTAAATAGAAGGGTGTTAGAAAAGGTCGTAGAGCGAGGGGTGAATAAAGTATGTTGTATTTGTTACTGTTGGAGGGTGGAGGCAGGGAGTGTTTAATTCAGGGAGGAAGATCTAGCCAAACAGAGTGCTCTTGTTGTTTTTGTAATCGCACTTTTTCTGCTTGTTCTGTTCGTGGAGATTTTCGTGGTTACGCCACGACTTCCTGAATCAGGCAATAACCGCGATTTCTGACGGCACGAAACAGTCGCTCACCATTACTGGCGCTTTTGAATTTGTCTTGCAGACGACTCAGGCACATTTCCAGGCCGCGATATTGTTCCGGTTCTCGACCGATGCTGAGAATCAGCTCGTCACGACTGACAACACGCTCTTCATGGCTGAGCATTTTCCTGACCAATGCTGTTTCCAGGCCAGTCAGGCTGATTTCAACACCTTCTTTGACCAGTGCACCCTGATCAGGGTGGAGATGCCAGGTTTCATTGCCGGGCATATCACCTTCAACGGCAGGCGGCATGTTGCGGGTTTCCGCGGTTATCGCCGGGACATTCTGGAAAGGATTGGCCGATTGCGCTGCGCGCCATTCGGACTCAAGTGTGGCCAATATCCGCTGTGTATCGTGTTCAATACTGCGCGCAACATTTTTTCGACTGATGTTTGGATATGTGAACTCCATCACCATTGGAGCGGAAGAGGGCGAATCCACCCCTTCAAACGAATTGAAACGTTCACTGGACAGCATGCTCTCCAGTTCACGTTGCGACGTTGTACTGTGAGTCACGACAACAAAATATTTCCTTGGGAGGGTTGTACTAGTTTCCATGTCTCTCTCCTAAATACACACCAAAATTGGCTAAAAGAAAAATCGGCAGGCGAGCAATGACTTCCTCGGAAGTAATCGATAGGCAGGGTCTGGGCCCAAGATTGGCCCTCGATAAATTCCACTCGATCTGCTGCTATGTTATGGAGTTTTATTGTTATGGGTCGTGTTGTCGCGCTCATTCAATTGCTTGATTTCAAACAGGCGTGAAGCAGAACGGGAGCTATATGGTTGCATCAGACGATCCTTCGTACGTATGCAAAAGGGAAGGCTGCCCGAGAGTCAGGCAGTCGATATCAGACCCCGCAGCAGGCGATAGCCATAGCCGCGAATGCTCTGAATCGCGTTTGTACCATACATGTCCTTGATTTTTCCACGCAAGCGACTGATTGATTTTTCCAGTGCGCGAGGGTCGTAGAAATTGGTGTTGAGGCCCATGATGCTGGCGATTTCATCATGGCTCAGAATGTGATTGCTGGTTTGCGCGAAGGCTTCGAGGATCTTCATTTCGGCAAACGAGATATCGAGTTTCTTGCTGGTGCCCATCAGGCAGATACGGGTTGGATCAAGCGTCAGATCGATATCGCGTTGCCATTCTTCGCTGTTGAAGAACTCGCCCAGCAACTCGGCGCCATCGTCGGAAAGGGTATTGAGCTTGATACAAACATCCGCGCCAGCCAGATAATATTTGATCTTGTTGAAGGCGCCGCGACCGGTGATGACCGCGCAAATGATCGGCTTCAAGTTGTCGCTGCGCAGGTTCTCGACCAGCGCAAGATTGTCTTCGAGGGCCTGTGGGCTGTCGATAACCAGGAATATCGCTCGATACGAACCAGACTGTTCATTCAACTGATATGAACTAGTGTACGCATCGGCTTCGAGCGCCACATCAGTGCGTAAATGCTGGGCGACTAGCGCTTTGAAATGTTCAGCCACGCCACGGGTACGACCCAGAGTAAGAACACCAGGTTCGTCGTTTGTCGGGCGCGGACTTCTAGTCGCTAAGTTCCCTGAGAGCATCATGCATTGACTCGAATTAAGTGCTGACATCGGGATGTTAAAGCACCGGTTCTCATCTGTGACTGACAATTGGTAACATTTGCGCGGATTTTAGACGTGTCTCCCGAGTTTTCTAACAATAATTAAGCTTTTCAAGCTTTTAGTTGATTTTCTCGGAGGGGTGAACTACTGCTTAGATGGTGGCGATATGCAATGGTGCCACTATTTTGAGCTTATTGCGATGGCTTTGTCTATGTCCATCTGCCACTGTCTGGCCATCTCTGCATAATGTGATATTGATCACACTTTATTGTCCGAGCAACTTTTTTCTGCAAAAAGGCCTAAATATTTTCTGCGTAGTTCGTCGGCCGACGATTACTAACATGGCTTGAGTGTGTCTTTTAATAAGACGTAATCTTTATGGCTGATGAACTTTTGCGTTTATGTATGTCAATGGTCTCACTGCAGATACTCAACCCCTGAGTGTTATTACCCGGTCGCTCGCCAAGAGCGCTCTGACGGAGGATTAATGGATTTCTGGACCCTTTTCCAGGTGTTGATATTAGGTGCGGTAGAAGGCCTGACCGAGTTCTTGCCGATCTCGAGTACCGGCCACCAGATCATCGTCGCCGACCTGCTGGAATTCGGCGGTGAACGCGCCATGGCCTTCAACATCATTATTCAACTGGGTGCCATTCTTGCCGTCGTCTGGGAGTTTCGACCGAAGATCTTTGAAATCATCAAAGGCCTGCCCACCGAACGTAATGCGCAACGTTTCACCCTCAACTTGCTGATCGCTTTTCTGCCCGCCGTGGTCTTGGGCGTGTTGTTCGCCGACGCGATTCACGAATACCTGTTTAACCCGATCACCGTCGCCGTGGCACTGGTCGTCGGCGGCATCATCATGCTGTGGGCCGAACAGCGCAGCCATGTGATCAGCGTCGAGCACGTCGACGACATGCGCTGGTCCCACGCACTGAAAGTCGGATTCGTACAATGCCTGGCGATGATTCCCGGCACCTCACGCTCCGGCTCGACCATCATCGGCGGTTTGCTCTTCGGCCTGTCGCGCAAAGCCGCCACCGAATTCTCGTTCTTCCTCGCCATGCCGACCATGGTCGGCGCCGCCGTGTACTCCGGCTACAAATACCGCGATCTGTTCCAGCCCAACGACCTGCCAGTCTTCGCCCTCGGCTTCGTCACTGCCTTCATATTCGCGATGATCGCCGTACGTGGCTTGCTCAAGTTTATTGCCAACCACAGCTACGCCGCTTTCGCCTGGTATCGGATCGCGTTTGGCTTGTTGATTCTGGCAACGTGGCTGTTTGGCTGGGTCAACTGGACCGCAGCAGCGGCCGCCTGATCACTGCGCGCTGATCAACGCCGCAACGGCGAGATCGTTTAACGCCGAATCCGGCGACTCCTGGCGATAGCGCTGCAAGGCCGAGGTGAAGTACGCGGCCTGCAGCATGCCGTCGCTGGCCAGATAGAGTCGCGCGTCTTCCTGCTCCTCGGCGGAGTAAACGCGTTTAAAGCTTTCCGTAGTGTTGTTGGTGGCAGAGAAGGGCGTCAGCAACAGCACCATGATCGACAACCCGGAAAACTGCGTCACCTGCCACGGCGTATCGGTACGGCCCATGCAAAAGCCGTCGCAGTGCGCATAAACGTCGGAAGTGAAGCTGAACAAGGCAAGAAAGGCGTAACGCTTGAAACCGGAAAAACTAAACGCGGGCATAAACAAAAGACATCCTGTCAGTACATCAAAACGCCGGGCAACGCTCATGCATCGCCCGCACATTCAAACCATCAATCAACGACCTTCAAGCAACTCAGCCGCCTGATCCAGCAACGCCAACGGATCCTTGGCCTTGTGAATATCCACCGACAACAACTGACGGAATTTCCGCGCCCCCGGGAACCCAGTGCCCAAACCCAGCACATGCCGGGTGATGTGATGCATCGCCCCACCCGCCAGCAAATGCTCAGCTATATAAGGACGCAACTGCGCCAACGCCTCAGCCCGACTGATCACCGGCGCCAAACTGCCGAACAACTGCTGATCCACCTCTGCCAGCAAATACGGATTGTGATAAGCCTCACGCCCCAACATCACACCGTCAAAGGTCTGCAAGTGCTCATGGCAAGCCTCCATCGTCTTGATCCCGCCATTCAGCACAATCTCCAACTCCGGAAAATCCGCCTTCAGCTGCGCCGCCACGTCATAGCGCAACGGCGGAATGTCACGATTCTCCTTCGGCGACAACCCCTCCAGAATCGCAATCCGCGCATGCACGGTAAAACTGGTGCACCCGGCATCGCGCACGGTGCCGACGAAATCACACAGCTCAGCGTAACTGTCCCGACCGTTGATGCCGATGCGATGCTTCACCGTTACCGGAATCGACACCGCATCACGCATCGCCTTCACACAATCCGCCACCAACTGCGGATGACCCATCAGGCACGCGCCTATCATGTTGTTTTGCACACGATCGCTTGGGCAGCCGACGTTCAGGTTCACCTCGTCGTAACCGTGCTCCTGGGCCATGCGAGCGCAGGCGGCCAGATCTAATGGAACGCTACCGCCCAACTGCAGCGCGAGAGGGTGCTCGGCTTCGTTGTGACGGAGGAAACGCTCGTGATCGCCGTTGAGCAGCGCGCCGGTGGTGACCATTTCGGTGTAGAGCAGGGCGTTCTTCGACAGGAGGCGTAGGAAGAAACGGCAATGGCGGTCAGTCCAATCCATCATGGGCGCAACGGAGAACCTTCTAGACAGCGTAGAGTCGGTGTTTGTTGGGTATGTAGCTGATTTATGTACCATTTTGCTCTACGTGTTCTAGGCCGATTTCAGGGGGTAAATAGGCGTTTTCTAAGGTCGGTTGGTACAATGTACCAATCACTTTTTCAATTGTACCAGTTGACTATGGCCACGATCAGAGCACGGAAACGCACCGACGGCAGCACCAGTTACACGGCACAGATACGCCTGTTTCGCGATGGGGTGCAAGTTTACCAAGAGAGTCAGACCTTCGCCCGAAAACAGGCCGCACAGGCTTGGGTGCGTAAAAGAGAAACCGAGCTGGACGAACCAGGTGCGATCGAGCGGGCGAACCGACCTGGTGCGACGATCAAGGAAATGATCGATCGCTACTTGGCCGAAATGACCAAGGTGCGCCCTCTCGGGAAAACTAAGCTCGGCACGTTGAAGGCGATCAGCGAGTCCTACTTGGGAAGGTTGAACGACAGAGATATAAGCAGCCAGCACCTGGTTGAGTATGCGTTATGGCGCATGGGCAAGGAGGGTGGGGGTGTTCAGCCCCAGACCGCTGGCAACGATCTCGCACACCTGGGCGCGGTTCTCTCGATCGCTCGCCCCGCTTGGGGTTATGAAGTGGATCCGCATGCAATGGTGGACGCCCGCCGAGTATTAAAAAAGCTCGGTTACAACATGAAAAGCCGCGAGCGCGATCGCCGGCCAACCCTGGACGAACTCGACAAACTGCTTTCGCACTTCCGGAGTATCCAAACCCGTCGTCCAACGTCTATCAACATGCTTAAGCTGACTGGCTTCGCGTTGTTTTCCACGCGTAGGCAAGAAGAGATCACTCGGATCCTATGGGATGACTTGGACGAAGCTGGCCAGCGGGTGCTGGTTCGTGACATGAAGAATCCAGGCCAGAAGATCGGTAACGACGTCTGGTGTCATTTGCCGCCAGAAGCATGGGCGATACTTCAGACCATGCCTAAAGTGTTGCCTGAGATTTTTCCTTACAGCGCTGAATCCGTGTCCACGTCCTGGACAAGGGCCTGCAAAATCCTGGGCATCGCAGATTTGCACTTTCACGATCTGCGCCACGAAGGCGTCAGCCGGCTTTTCGAAATGGACTGGGATATTCCGCGAGTGGCGAGTGTGTCGGGACATCGAGATTGGAACTCGATGCGCCGTTATACCCACCTGCGCGGGCGGGGGGATGTTTATGCAACTTGGGAGTGGTTCGAGCGCATCCTGCAGGCGCCCGTAAAGCTGGGCGCCAAAACGTTGAAGTGAGTTAGCTGCTGCGCGGCGCGCTGTTCAGTTGGTTACTTTCTTTGACTGCTGCAGCGCGCTGCTCGTCTAGGTAAGCCGACAGGTCTGCAATATGAATACCTTTCGCGCTTTTCTGACTCGGCTCCATGCGAGTGATAGGGAGCTTTATCTGGCCGGCCCCCACTTTGCGTTGGAACATGTCTGTTGTCAGATGCGTGAAATAATCCTGACACACTCGATCCAGTGGAATTACCACTTGGCCATTGTATTGAGCCATCAGTACAAACAACGTTTTCATAGTGCGATTCCTTCGAGTGAGTGAGGTCGATCAATTGGGGTTAGGTTGGCTGTTGAGTTGCCAGCCAGTAGTTGAGCGACAACAGCGAACTCTGCCGCGTCGATGTCGCCCAACTCCTTGGCGAAAGTGGTAAGGCATTCAAGACGGATACGCGCTACTTCGGTTTTCCGTACCCGATAATCAAACAGTGCTGTACCTACGATTCTGATAGCCACCAGATGCCGCGTGTGGGGGTCACTGTTGTTGAGTGTGTTAGCCTTCGAATCACTGCCGCTTTGGTGCTTTACTTCCATGGTGTTGCCCTCGGTGGTGGTCGATGTCGGGGAGGTGCAACTCCTCGACATCGCTTCTTTTTTCCGTCAGTCCTGGCGGGCCAGGTGAATGATTAGGCCCGCGTACTTCGGATCTTCCTCAGTGCAGGACTGCCATTCGAGTACTCTCAAAATCTGCTGTGGGCTGCACTCGTCCACCAGGATTTCGCGTTGGCCACCTGCGGCACGAACCTCAAGAATCTGCAGCAGTCCGTCCTCCCCATAAGCACCGGCCTGAATGACCGGCTGGCATTCGCCGATCCCTTCCAACCGGTTCTGGATCTCCTGCAGCTTGCTTGTTTTGCCGTCGCCGGCATTGCCCATAAAGACTTGGATTTGCATTGGTGTAGCCTCCTTTTCACGCTTTGAAGATCCAGCACTTGACTGTGGTAGGGCGACCCGTCGCCAAGGGTGTCCTGCTGTTCATGGCTGCGCGGACTGCACTATGTACGGCCTTGTTTGCTTCCAGAAACTTGTGCGAGCGGGACTCTTTCAGTAGGTCACGCAGGGTGGCCACGTCCGCCAGTTTCTGTTTGTGTTCAGCAGCTCGTTCGCTGAATTCGTTGAGGTTTATCGCGATGACGCTTGGGTCACTGCTGTGATCAACCAAGGGGTCATCGTTGAGTGATTCGAGGTAGTCGTAGACTTCCCAGAATTCAGCAACGGCCGGGTGGTCGGAGCTGATTGACGCCTGGCGCTCGATCGCCATGCGGACGATTTGGCGCTGGGTCGCGGCTATTTGAGGCTCATCCAGTTTTAGGACTAGCCGCAGCGCATCGAGCAGCGAAAGCAACTGAGCGTGGTTCTTGCTGATACGCTCCACGCGGATGTAGCCGCGCAGGTCATAGCCACAACTGGTGCAGTTGCCCTGGTCGCTGACATAGGCCGTACTGCAGGCAAAACAATGCGTGTGCAGGCGGCGCAGCTTGGCTTCGTGTTCGGGCATGCGCTGGGCGAACAGATCGAGTACGGCAGATTCTTTGCCCACCGCTTTCAAGAGGAAGTGGCTGAGGGTGCCGCCGTCCAGTGCGTTCAACTGGTCAGCGGCCGCACGGCTTTCCGGGGTGACAGTCGGGCGTACAAAGTGCAGCTTTACGATGCGCGTCATGATCGCTTCGTGAGCCACCACGGCGGCGTTCTGGCTGATGGCGATCGTTCCCCGAAATGGCGGTTCGTACGTCTCGTTGCCCGCCGTCTTGACGCCTTTGGTGGCCAAAGTGCCGCCGCCGTAGAAGTCTTTCAGCTCATCCCATTCGAAGGTTTTCGCGTGTGCCCGATCGTCGCTGTGGCGATCGGCTTCCAGAAATACCACCGGCATACCTGAGACTTGGCCCATCAGGCGCGAGCGTCCGGCCTTGGTCGATTTCATCGGGTCGAAGCCTTCATAGCCTTCGCGTCCGAGCAGTTTCCACAACAGGTTGAGAAGAGTGGTTTTGCCGGCACCGGCTTCACCGGTGGCTTCCAGAAACGGGAAGGACTGGTAACGCGCGCGGATCTGTTCGCAGAACAACGAGCCGAAAAAGAACACCAGCGCGACAAAGCCCTGGGCGCCGAAGCAGGTCCACAGCAACTGCACCCACTGCTCGTTGAAGTCTTTGCCGTCCCGCTGCAGCTTGATGGGGACGCCTTTCTGCAGGGTTTTCAGGCGCAGCTTGCCGAACTCGAAATAGTCTTCGCTGTTGACCTTGTAGGTGGTGCCGTCCTTGATTGCGATATCGCCGTAGACGTAGCAGGCGTATTCCTTGCTGTAGCCCACGTAGTCGATGGTCGACACGGTTTTGATGCCGAACAGTTGGTCCTTCATCAGCTTGTCGAGCTGCTGACCGCTGCCCGTGAACATGGCGCCGGCGGCCATGCCGAGCAGGCGCTTTTTGAATTCACTGGCGGCGGACAGCTGGCCGCTGGTGAAAGTGTTTTTCACGCTTTCGGAGTCGTGGGGGAAGTCCACGCGTAGGTAATACCAGGACTCGTCGGTGACTTCGTTGCGCTGAAAGTACAAGGCTTGCGGGTAGCAGTTGGCAATCTCCACGACGCTACCGGACTGCTGCAGCGCCTTCTCGCGCTGTTGCGCTTGGTTGAGCAGCTGGTCGTCGTGGTTCTCGCTGTCCTCGATGTCGGACATGGCCCGGTTGAATTTCTCCATGTCCAGCTTGAACCAGTACAGACGGTTGCCAAAACCCAGGTGAAATTCCCCGCGCTTGTTCCAGTCGTACATGAGCAGGGCTTTTTCCGCTGCGCTTTCTGCCAGCAGCAGGGCGCCATGGTGCCGGGCCTGTTTGAGGTCCGTTGCGACCTGTTCGGCGCGCTTGGTGTCGTCCTGAATAAAATTCCAGCGCTGGTGCAGGTCGTTCCAATCAGACTTGCGGCCGTCACGTTGCGGGATCTGTGCTGACTCGCAGACGAAACCCAGGGCGCGGGCTTCGCGGACCCAGCGCCGGGTGTAGGCGTTGGCGCTCGGTTCGTTGTCCAGCGCCCAGACCAACTTGGGCAGCTTGCCGCCCTCACGGGTTTTGATCAGGGCCTTGAGCGAGTCCCCAGGGAACGCGTTGGAAGACATGGCCGATACGGCCGCGATGTCGTTGTGCACCAGAGCGATGGCGTCAAAGATCCCCTCGACAATCCAGATTTCCTTAACCTCGAGCAGGTCGACGCAAGGGGGGCACCACCAGACGCCGCGATAGCTGTCCTTGGATTTGAAGCGTGCTTTCATCTTGCCGAAACGGTGCGGTTGATCGATCAGACGTTCCCACCAGCCGCCTTTTTCCAGGGCAAAGCGCACCGTGGCGCTGCCGGCGTTGTGTTCAGGCGAGTAGAAACTTTCCTGGGTGAACCAACCCTGGATCAGTTCAAACCGAAAGCCCCTGGCGAATTCCAGATAAGCCCGCGCGGTGGCGTTGGGGTGTTGGTCCGTCGCCGGTGCACGCTTACTCCAATCCTCAAACAGATCGTCGTACAGCTCTTTGACGTGCAAGGTGTGGCCGCATTTTTCAGGGCGGCCGCAGATCACCATCCATGGGGTATCGAAACGCGAGTACAGCTCCTTTTTCTTGCATTTGGGGCAGGTGCCCCCGCGCATGTAATCGGTGCCTACGCGGTGCTTCAGTCCGAAATCGAACTGGAGGCGTTGCAACACGTCGTGGCGGAGATCTTCTTTCATGATTACTTCACTGCTTTGAGGCTGAGGGAGAGGGCGGCCATCAGGCGTTTCTGGGCGGCCATCACCGGAGTTCTTTCGAGGATTGAGCTGTGCCGTTTTTCTTGCGGGACATACCGGTATTCATCCGCGTACCAGTAGTCGTTGAGGCTCAAGCGGTACTGCTCACGCATTGCAGCCAGAAGTGCTTCGGCCTCTGCAGGTGGCAGCTGGGTGGTCAGAATTACGGCGTTTCCCATCTTGAAACCTCGATTTCGGGCGCAGCTCACCCAAACCCACGGGGTGTGGGGCAGGCGTTTATGTGGGGGGTGGTGTTACGAGTTGGCTAAGCGAAAGCAGCCAAGGTCCGGCGCGTTGATGATTCGCTCATAGATGAGGCTGACTGGTACGGCCCATTGTCGGCCGGTGACGGGATCGACGATCACGGTGTGCGTCGACGTGCTGCTCTGGATGTTCAGGCGTTGCCGATCGCGAACGGCGACCATGGTGGTGCCTGCCAGGTGAACGATTTTTTCAGCGACCTGCGTTTGAACGTCATAGTCTGCAACCAGGTGTTGAACAGCCCGGCTGAACAGTTGCTGATCGTCGCTCAGGTGTTCGCAGTGGTGACGCTCAAGAAACGCCAGCGCGGCGCTCTGCAGAACATCCTGGTATTCCGGTACTGCAGACAAATTGTTCATTGAGCCTTTCCTGCGCGGTAGAGAGCGATGGCAGCGAGCACTTCTGCGTGCCTTGCTGCTACGTGGAGGTTATGCGCGTCCATGATGAATTCGGCTTCTTCATCACTGATCGAACCGTCTTCAAGAGCGGCGGCAATAGCTTGATCAACGCATCCTCGCTTTGCAGAAACCTGCACGGAGCGTTTGTAGAGTTCGACATTGTCGAGCGTTCCAGGATCAGCCACTGGTACGAACAGTCCCCCATACATCGACGCGACGTAATTGGGGAAGTGCTGAGTTCCACAGTTCTGCTCGAGCATGAAAATTTGTGAGTCGCTGAGAGGACTGCAACCGGCGTTTTCGTAGGCATGGTTGTCGAACTTCTTGAGCTTCAGACCTAAGCGCGCAGCAGCGGCTTCGCGTCCGCCGGTGTAACTGCGGATGATCTCGCTCATGACTTCTTTACGGGTATCTAGGATTGGACTTTTCAACTTCTACTTTTCCCTGTGGAGAGCCGCGATTACTGTTCGATCACACCGTCTTTGATGCCTAGCAACACGGCGGCGCGATGTGCCTCCCCTCGGCGACCTTTGATCCGACCGTTCAAAAGGTCGCTGACCAAATTTTTGTTCAGCCCATGCTTGCGACTGAACTCCGCGATACTTAGTCCCTTTCGATCGAGAGCCGCCCGGGCTTGCTCGTGCGTAATGGTGGCGGGCATAGTGTCCTCTCTGTTCATTTGTGTTTGTTTGCGTTTGTCTGTGGTGATTCTTGGTCAAAAAAATGATCAAGTCAATGGTGGTGACTAAAAAAATGCTCATAGCGGATCGAGTAGGTGAACGCCTCAGGGAAGAGCGCGAGCGCTTGGGGTTAAATCAAACAGAGTTTGGAGTCCTACTTGGAGTCAGTAGGGGAACGCAAAAGAACTACGAACTGGGGGCCAGCTCCCTAGACCTTCGTTACGTCACTGCCCTGGAAGAGAAGGGGGTAGATGCGGCGTACGTGCTCACGGGACGTCATGCGACACCATTGGGCCAACTTTTTAGCCCCTCGGAAGAACAGATGATCATGCAATTCAGGTCGATCCCTGATGATGATCAGAAGGCGATTCGTCGTTTCCTTGAAGCGATGGCCGACGACGCCGCCCGGCAACGGTCTTAACTCGCAACAATCCCGCACAGTCATTGGGGTATCTCTTATTCCAATGCAGTTGCGCCCCCCCCATAAAGTCCATTCAGCAATGCACTTTATGGAGTAGTTAGCATGTTGGATCGCAAGAAGAACGATCACATCAACCTCGAACACGCCGGGTCGGAAACTACCGTACTCACGGACATTGAGCGTCGACTGATCGATCTGTATCGCCGGCTGAGCCGCATTGAACAGCAACAGGTTCGTCGCGTGGCCGAGATACTGGCAATCAACCCAAAGGAGAAAGTAGAGGGCTGACCGTCATTCCTTGAATGATCCCGATCGCCGGCGCTATAGCGTTGGCGGTTTGTAACTACGCCACCGCCTGCGATCCCAACTGCTCGAAAAGCTCCCGCTGCTTCGCTCGGGGCATTTCCCGCAACCGATCGATCAACATCCGCTCGAATGTCTGCGAGGACGGACTGAGCGTGTGCGAGAACGTCAGATTTGCCACCCATGTGTGCCCGCACTTTGCGTCTAGGCACTGGCAGTACAGTTTTACAAAGGCTCTGGTTACCTCTTCCCGCGAGGCAATCCGGCCCTTGTGTCCGCAATTGCATACAACTCTCATTGTGTCCCTCCCCAGGGGCTGCTGATCGCCACCATATTGCCACAATAAACAGTGGCTTTCTCTACGATTGGTTGATCATGTAGTGGTATCCACTGCTTCATAAGCAGGCTTCCAGCTAAATCGCCTGTCTTCTCGCAGCTTGTCATTTAGCTGGTTGAACAACTGGCAGATCGGCCGGATTTCGTTGCTGGTGTACACGCGATCAATCTTTTCGATGTCCCCGAAACCACCGGTGTTTTCCGGGATGATGCCGGCCAGTGCCGGGTTCATGCGCCAGGCGGCGATAACGTCGTTTCGGGTGATGTTCTTCACCTTCTCCAGCTCGTCTTTGGCCTGGAAGTCACCCACGGGGATGATCTGAATCGCGTTTTCCTTGCCGTTTGGAATGTTGACGAACATCGAGCGGAAGTTGCCCACGCCCTTGCTGGCACTGATCTGTGCGCGCAGCTCGTCTTCGTCCTCTTCGGTCAGGTCAGGATCGTTGGTGTAGAAGATGTAGCCGGCGTGCGCGCCGTTGCTGTAGTACCGACGGCGGAAGAGGGTGGCCGCCTCATTGAGCAGCAGCGCCTGCAGGCCGCCCAAGTAGTCCGGGATCCCGTAGATGTTCTGTTCCACGTCGTAATCCATAACGTGGGAGATCTCGTGCTGTTCGAATTCCATTTCCTTGTTGTCGGGCAGAAGCATGACGAAACCGCCGTCGACCTTTACCCGCATATTGATAGCTGGAAGGTGCTGCAGCTCCAGCACTTGGCCGAATGCATTGGTGTCGTTGTAGAAATACGATTCGCCAAACACCATGTAGTCCAGCCCGGCGCGCCCCATTGTCTCGGTGCTGCAGCCTGCCGACGGGATGAACTCACGCAACAGCAGGTTGCGTTTGAATTTTGGAATGGCGCCGTGGTGCGCGTTGGCGCGCAGCAGCTTGGCCAGGCCAGCCCGTGACACCGGAGGTTTGTAGATCTTGCCGTCGTCGCTGGGGAACACGCCCACGTACTCGCCGATGTTGCCAGACAGCACTTGTTCCGGTTCCCCGAACGTAAATGAGCGCATCGGTTGCTGCGTTGGTTGGGCTACGTGTTGCTTTCTGCGCTTGCGGTTGGCCATGGCTACTCTGGTTACTCGTGACGTAGCGGCTGCGACGCCGCTTGTTGGTGTTCAAAGGTTCGTTGGACAGGGCGTGCATCACCGCCCAGGCAATGTCGGCGTGACCGGTGGCTTCGGTACGCGATGCGCTGTAGGTGATCTGCCCACTGTTGGTGGCGCCGCGCTTGATCGTCAGGAATGCCTGGGCGATATCGGTCCAGCCGGCGTCCCACTCGATGCGACTGCCTTGGATCGTGTCCTGGGCTTTGAGCACCAGAGCGTTTTTCGCCTCAAGGCTGTAGTGAATCGGTGTTGCCTTGGCGTAGAAGTCGCGCACCAGATCGAAAACGCCGTAACCCACGCCGGTGACGTCAATGCCGATGTGCTGAACGTTGAAGCGCTCGGTCAGCTTCTTGACCTGTGCAGCCTGGTAGGTGAACGAGTGACCGCGCCAGCTGTGCTTCTCCAGAATCCGGAACTTCGCCCCGGGTTCGAGTGGCGGCGCGATGACCACACAGGTGGCGTCGTCGCGGGTGCGGCTTGGGTCGTAGCCAAGCCAGACGGGGCTGTTGCCAAACGGTCGATCCAGATCTGGGTTGTAGTCCTCCCACAACGATAGATCCGAGTAGCAGCGTTCAAGATCCTTGAGGCTGAATGCGCTTTGGGTGCTGTCGATGAATTTGCAGTAGAACAGCTGCTGAAATTTGTCTTCGTCGTACTCCAGCTGCAACTGCTCCAGGTCGAACAGATCGCAGCCGCCGGCGATCGCATCGTCCAGGGTGATCGTCTTGCGCCACTGGCCGTCCGGACACAGCGCTCCCTGCGTGTAGGCCGCTTCGCTCGGCCACACACCACCGGCCTTCTTGCCGCGTTTGCTGTTGCGAAATTCCTCGCCCGACCAGAACGGGTACGCCTGGTGCGACACCGCGCTGGGCGTCGAGAAGTAGGTTTTTCGCCACTTCTTGTGGGTGCCCATTGCGCTGGCCACAGTGCTGAGTTTTTCGAAGTCGCGGATCCAGAAATATTCATCCACGTAGACGTGGCCGTGATAGCCCTGGGCAGTGCTGCTGTTGGTGCTGAGAAAGCGCAGTTCGGCGCCGTTGCTGAGCGTGATCGGGTTGCCGGTCAGCTCAATATCAAACCACTGCTTGGCGAACTGGATGATGTAGCTGCGGAAGATCTCGGACTGCGATCGGCTGGCAGACAGAAACACCTGATTGTCACCGCTCAGCACGGCGTCCATGAACGCTTCGCCGGCGAAGTAGTAGGTCAGGCCGACCTGTCGGCTTTTGAGGATGTTCCGGACACGGCGAGTCAGCGGGTTCTGTTTCGCCTCGAACAGATCTTTCTGGTAGCCGTACATCTTCGAGATGAATTTATCGAGGAAGTCCACTTCGGTCAGGCCGCTGACGTCGTTTTTTGCCTTCTTTTCGCGCTTGTTGCCGCCGCCTTCGCCTCGTTCACGACGTTTACCAGGCTGGCGTTCGCGAGGCTCGTCCGGTGCGTCCGACGGCGCTACCTGCGCAGGCTTGGCCGCAAGTTTTTTAAGCCGCTCAAGCAGGCTCGTCAGCCGCTCCAGTTCGTCCAGTTCGGCTTTCGTCAGCGGATCGATCTTTTCGAGGATCAGGGTGATTCGCCGGTTGACCGCGCTCAACGGTTCTTCATCCGTCAGCATCTCGTCCCAGCCGCCTTGGCGGATCCAGTAATAGACGATTCGGATGTTGGGCAGCTTCAAGTGCGCCTGTATTTCCTTCACCGAACAGCGGCGCAGGTAGAGGCGTTTTGCGGCTTCTTTAACTTCGGTCGGGTAGTTCATGCGCCGCAGTCTATGCGGCGAAAACCCCGGAAACGCGGGGTTAAATGCTGCGATCCGCCTATCTCCCGAAAATAGGAGAACCCCGAATTTCAACCGTTTGTTTGGCGGTAAACGGCTCCCTATCGTGGCGGCTCATTCAGCGATTGAGCGCAGTTACCACTCATGCCCCGTTCCCTTGTCTCCTACTGGAAACGTGTTGCTACCAGCGGCCCGACAATTGATGGTCGCGACATCCTTCCCCAGGAACTGCGCGACATCGCCGAGACCTACACCCCGGCCAAATACACTGCTGTGATCTGGTGTGACCACGAGCGCTGGCCTGGCTCCCACGGCACTGTGTTCGCCGTGCGACTGGTGGAAGAGGGCGACGATCTGGAGCCTGGGCAAATTGCTTTGG